>JAFZYX010000206.1 GCA_017616055.1 Ruminococcus sp. | reverse complement strand
GACTTTGTATCCTGCGGCTTCAATTGCCTGTTTCAGTTCAGTGTCGGAGATATCGCCGCAAAGCTCTGCCACAGCCATTCCGCTTTTATGGCTGACCTCGGCGCTTTTCACGGCATTGAGCTCTTCAAGAGCCTTTTTGACGCGGGCTTCGCAGTGTTCGCACATCATGCCCTTTATTTTTATGGCCTTTTCTGCGCTGCTGTCAGAATTAACTTCAGTCTTTACGTGTGCTGATTGCTTTTTATCGCGGCTTGCGTCATATGGTTTGAACATATTGAGCCTCAGCGCATTTGTCACCACGCAGAAGCTTGAAAGTCCCATAGCAGCCGCTCCGAACATAGGGTTAAGCTCCCAGCCGAACAGTTTTATATATGCTCCTGCTGCAAGGGGGATACCTATTATATTATAAAAGAATGCCCAGAAAAGGTTCTGCTTTATATTTCTGAGAGTTGCTCTGCTGAGCCTGATAGCAGCAGGAACATCTATGAGACTGCTTTTCATGAGCACCACGTCTGCTGCGTCAATTGCAACGTCAGTGCCTGCACCGACAGCTATGCCCATATCCGCTGAAGTCAGCGCAGGAGCATCGTTTATTCCATCGCCAACCATTGCAGTGACACCTTGCTTTTTTAGACTACGGACAGCCGCCTCCTTTTCGTCGGGAAGCACCCCAGCGATGATCTCGTCAACGCCTGCTTGTTCACCGATAGCTTTTGCAGTAATTTCGTTGTCGCCTGTTAGCATTATGGTCCTTATGCCCATCTTTTTCATCTGTTTTATGGCATCGATACTATCCTCTCTGATAACGTCTGCGACAGCAATTAGACCTATTGATTTTTCACCCTTTGAGAATAAAAGAGGAGTTTTTCCAGCTGATGAGAGCATCTCGGCGGCTTTTTTCATATCATCAGGAACTATTGAGACGGAGCTTATAAAGCTGTAATTTCCACCTGATATTTTGATCCCATTGTGTTCAGCAGTAAGACCGTTGCCGGATACTGACCTGAAAGCAGTTACTTCCTCGAAAGTTAAGTTTTTTCCATTACAGTGATTTATTACGGCTTTTGCAAGTGGATGCTCGCTGTGTATTTCAAGAGCAAGTGCAATGGAAAGAAGTTCATTTTCCGTGTAGCCATGGGCAGGGATAATGTCTGTGACAACCGGCTCACCTGCAGTAATAGTTCCTGTTTTGTCGAGGGCAACAATACTGACTTTACCTGTTTGTTCGAGTGACACGGCGTTTTTAAATAATATTCCGTTCCTTGCACCTGTACCACTGCCGACCATTATGGCTACGGGAGTTGCAAGCCCTAGAGCACAAGGGCAGCTGATAACAAGGACAGAAATTGCCCTTGCAAGAGCAAATCCTGCAGACTTTCCGACAATGAGCCAGATAATGAGAGTAATGACAGCTATTATTATGACAGCCGGGACAAAAATCCCCGAGACTTTATCTGCAGTTTTAGCTATGGGAGCTTTTGTGGCTGCTGCGTCTGAAACGAGTTTTATTATCTGTGAAATAGTGGTGTCTGTTCCTACTCGCGTAGCTTCGCATTTTAGGAAGCCAGAACTGTTGATAGTTGCGGAAGTCACGGTAGAGCCTGCCTTTTTGTCAACTGGAATGCTTTCTCCTGTAATAGCTGATTCGTTGACTGCGCTTTCCCCCTCAAGAACAATGCCGTCTACTGGAATACTTTGTCCTGGGCGGACAATGAAAATATCGCCTTTGACAACTTCGTCTGCGTTAATCTCGGTTTCAACTCCGTCTCTGATTACGTTTGCAGTCTTTGGAGAGAGCTTTATGAGACTTTTCAGAGCATCAGTGGTCTTTCCTTTTGAGCGTGTTTCAAGTAGCTTTCCAACGGTTATGAGAGTGAGTATCATTGCTGCCGATTCAAAGTATAACTCATGCGAATAGAATGCAGTCCGGACGATATCGCCTTTTACCTGTGCGTCAGTCATAGCAAATAAGCTCCAAGTACTGTAGACGAATGCCGCCATTGAACCCATAGCAACTAGTGTATCCATATTGGGTGAACGGTGGATAAGTCCCTTTGTACCGTTTATAAAGAACTTTTGGTTTATTACCATGACAATTGCGGCAAGGAGCAGTTGGGCGAGACCATTCATAAGGTTATTATCTGCCATAAACTGTGGCAGTGGAAGGCCCAGCATGGAATGCCCCATTGAAATATACATCAGTATAAGCAGGAACACCAGTGAAGCAGCAAGTCTGTGTTTTATATTACTAAGTTCACTTTCGTTTGATAGATTGTCATCGTTTTTTGGGGACGCTGCTGCTTTGTTAGCAGGAACAGCACCATAGCCTGCAGCAGTGACGGCTTTTATTATGGCAGATTCGGAAGCGCTGCCTTCTACGCCCATAGAATTGGTGAGAAGACTTACAGAGCAGGAAGTCACACCTTCAACGGAAGAAACAGCCTTTTCTACTCTTGCGCTGCATGCTGCACAGCTCATACCTGTTATGGTATATTTTTTCAAACTATCACTCCTTTCGCTGATAAATCTTGAAAATAGTATATCACAGTTTCTATTGTTCGTCAAACTTGATATCATATTCGGCTAAAAAACACAGCGGTCTGTCGTTCGTCAGACCGCTGTGTGTAGCTATTCAATTGATAATTTAAGCTATTTTTTCAACTTTGTATCCCATGCCTTCGAGTAGGTTATCAACTCCAATGTCCTCAGAATAGTGAAGAGCACCTACCATGAAGAGACAATTCTTACCTTCTTTGAGAAGTTCGGAAGCTTTTTCGGCCATTTCCTTATTGCGGTCGTTGAGCATAGTTTTCTTGTACTCGTCGTAATCATCCTTGAGGTCCTCGGGGATATCGTCAACGTCCATGTCGGAATCGAAGAGAATGTCGCCGCTACCGTTAGCCCAAGCTTCATAGATATCAGAGATATCATTTGCATAACCATCAATATTGTCCATATCGTCAAGACAATCGCTGAGAACATAATCTGCAAGGTCGTCAGGGTAAGCTGAGAGTGCGCCTATCTGAGTGTCTAGAGTTTCAATGCTGATAATTTCCTTGTTGTCGTTCTTTGCAAGCTGAATAAAGTGTTCGTCAGTACCCGAAGTCTGGACGTTTTCAAGTCTGAGAAGCATTATTGAGTTTAACTGATTAATGAAGAAGCCTGTGTTGTACTGGTCAAGCATAGTGTTGTAGCCGCCTAAGGAGTCGAAATAATCAGTGAGCTTTTTGTATGTTTCATCAGAAATGTGATCTGTGATCTTAGAACCGTCCTTGTAAACAAATCCATTCTGAAATGCTGTAAAAGCAGATGCGTCAGACATAAGTGAAACTGTATCGTACTCAACAGCTATAGCTTCGCAGTTTTTGTAGATATCCATTAATTCCTCTGGATAATCTTTTGCAGCCTCGGGAAGAATGTGCATAGTTCCAAGTAAGTAGAGCGAATTTCCGCTTTCTGGATCTGTGACCTTCCATAGCGGAGGATTGATATCCGTAGTTTTGATGTAGTCGTTAATATCAGCTGTTGTACCAAACATATTTTCAGCAAGCTCTTCCTCTGAAGTCTCGTCTGAAGCTGTTTCAGTAGAATCGTCAGTTGTGATATCAGTCGATGCTTCAGTTGTGTTCTCCTGTGCTGCATTCTCGTAAGAAGATGTTTTTTTCTTACTGTCGCAAGAAGCAACTGTAAGAGCCATAGCAAAAGCCATGATAAGAGCAGCGTTTCTTGTTGTTTTCATTTGATTCTGTCCTTTCATAACAAAATATAGACTATTATACTACTGAAAGCATAGTATGTCAATGAATTAAAATGATGATTATATAAATCGGTCTGTATTTTGCCATTTTGTTTTAATAATTCGTGAAAAAAGCGTATAAATAACTTGACCTTTGGGATTTTTGGGTATATAATTATAAAAGTAGTATTATTTCAGCTCATTCTGAGCGGTTTTGTTTTTTGAGGTTGGTTATGGAAAAAGTACGCAGACATTTTATTTTTTATGGATATGTACAGGGAGTCGGTTTCCGCTGGAGAGCTTCCCATACTGCGCAGAGATTCGGCATTACAGGCTGGGTGCGCAATCTTGATGACGGTTCTGTGGAAATGGAAGCTGAGGGCACTGAAAATGACATAAACGATCTTATCGACGTTCTGAAAGGTCATTTATGGGGAAGTATTGACAATATGATCTCAGAGCGTGTACCAGTGCAGGGTGACCATATATTTGAAATAGTATAAGTATTCTGGAAATAGCTTGACAAAGCTGTTGACAGATGTTATAATAATCTACGAGCCTTGCTCCGACAGTTCGTTTGCGCCATCCTGTCGTTAATAAAAACCAGGGCATCCATATACCGCGGTTCTTGCTGACGGTATATTTTGTTATGTAAGGATGCATCTGCCTTGGCAGATGCTTTTTTTGTTGGAGTGATTATATGTACAGATTGAAGACTTCATCGGCGTTTGACAGCGCTCATTTTCTTGCAGGCTATGAGGGCAAATGCGCTAATATTCATGGACACCGTTGGAAGATAGAAGCTGAATTTTCTGGAACCAAGCTGGTTGGCGGTGGTGCCAAGCGCGGTATGCTCATAGACTTCGGTGATATAAAAAATGCAGTCCGTGACCTAGCGGACAGCTTCGACCATGCTCTTATATATGAGGAGAATTCACTCAAAGAAGAGACCGTTTCTGCGCTCAATGCCGAGAACTTTAAGCTCATAGTTGTGAAATTCCGTCCGACTGCCGAGAACTTCGCGGAATACTTCTACAATAAACTCAAGGAGGACGGACTACCTGTAAGCAGCGTTGCCGTGTATGAAACTCCCGACAATTGTGCAGTTTATGAGGAAGAGATATGAGATATCCAGTGGTTGAAAAGTTTGTCAGCATAAACGGTGAAGGACAGCGGGCAGGGGAGCTAGCTGTATTTATACGTTTCAGGGGCTGTAATCTGAATTGCAGCTACTGCGATACAAAATGGGCTAATAAAGTTGATGCAGAAGCTGAGCTTATGAGTGCAGATGAGATAGTTGCATATGTGACTTCAACTGGCGTAAGGAACGTTACGCTCACAGGCGGTGAGCCACTTTTACAGTCAGAACTATGTGTCCTTACCGATATGCTTATAAGCTCTGGAAAAACTGTTGAAATAGAGACTAACGGTAGCATATCTGCAGCGGAGCTTGCTTCACGGAAATATCGTCCTGCATTTACATTTGATTACAAGCTCCCAGGCAGTGGCATGGAAGCTCATATGCTTACTGAAAACTATGACTTTTTGAACGAAATGGATACTGTAAAATTCGTATCGGGCAGTAGTAGAGACCTTAAAAGAGCTGCTGAGATAATAAAAGAATTTGATTTAGTAAAAAGATGCAAAGTGTATATAAGCCCTGTATTCGGCAAGATAGAGCCGGCGGAAATAGTTGATTTTATAGCGGCTGAACGTCTCAACGGAGTGAGATTGCAACTACAGCTGCATAAATTCATCTGGGATCCAAACAAGCGCGGAGTCTGAAAGGAGATAATATGGATACAAAAGCGATAGAAATGCATATAAGAGGTATTCTTGAAGCTCTCGGAGAGGATCCTGAGCGCGAGGGACTTCGTGAAACTCCTCAGCGCGTTGCGCGGATGATGGAAGAGGTATTTGAGGGCATAGCCTACTCAAATCATGATATAGCCCAGATGTTCGGCAAGACTTTTGAAGCTGCAGATGATACGGCGGTTGTTATGAAGGATATTACGGTTTTCAGCCATTGTGAGCATCATATGGCTTTGATGTATGATATGACGGTAGATGTGGCATATATCCCAAAGGGAAGAGTACTTGGGCTTAGTAAGATAGCGAGGATATGTGATATGGCGGCCAAGCGTCTTCAACTCCAGGAAAAGTTGGGCAGCGATATCGCTGAGATAATCGCGGAGGCTTCTGGTTCTCCTGATGTTGGAGTTGTAATAAAGGGGTGTCATAGCTGTATGACTGCCCGCGGTATAAGAAATGCATCTGCAAAGACCGTTACAAAAACATGGCGTGGAGAGTTCAGAAATAGTTCCGAGCTTAGAAAACTACTGGACTAATAAGGAGATAAGTATGAAAGCACTGGTTTTGTTCAGCGGTGGAGTTGATAGTACCACCTGCCTTGGAATAGCTGTTGATAAATATGGAGCAGACGAAGTTCTTGCCCTATCAGTTTATTACGGTCAGAAGCACAGCAAAGAGCTCGAAGCTGCTGAAAAAATAACTGATTATTACGGAGTGAAACATAAAAAACTCGACCTTGCACTGATATTTGCGGATTCCGATTGTTCATTACTAAAAGGGTCTACAAAGGAGATACCTAAGGAGTCATATGCGGAGCAACTCAGTGGAACAAACGGAGCTCCGGTATCCACTTATGTTCCGTTCAGAAATGGGCTTTTCCTGTCTTCTGCTGCGAGCATAGCTCTTTCTAACGGCTGTGAGGTTATATACTATGGAGCGCACAGCGATGACGCGGCAGGAAACGCATACCCTGATTGTAGCAGTGACTTCAACGAAGCTATAAACCGCGCGATATACCTTGGAAGCGGTTGTGAGCTGCGAGTTGAAGCACCTTTTATCGGTCTTACAAAGGCTCAAGTTGTGAAAAAAGGACTAGAACTTAACGTGCCATATGAACTTACATGGAGCTGCTATGAGGGTGGAGATAAGCCTTGTGGAAAATGCGGTACTTGTCTTGACAGAGCAGCTGCTTTTGCGGCAAATGGTGCGGAAGATCCTGCACTTTCGAAAGGAGTATGATTATGACAGGCAGAAATGAAAACGAAAAGGGAAGTATATCACTGCTTGGCAACAACAAGACCACATATTCTGCAGATTACGACCCATCTGTGCTTGAGACATTTCCTAATAAGCACCCTGATAACGATTATTTCGTAAAGTTCAATTGCCCCGAGTTCACCAGCCTTTGTCCTATAACAGGACAGCCTGACTTCGCTACCATATATATTTCTTACATTCCTGCAGAAAAAATGGTGGAAAGCAAGTCATTGAAGCTATACCTTTTCAGCTTCCGGAATCATGGGGACTTCCATGAGGACTGTGTGAATATCATCATGAAGGATCTTATAAAGCTTATGGAACCAAAATATATTGAGGTCTGGGGAAAGTTCCTGCCACGCGGTGGAATATCCATAGATCCATACTGCAATTACGGAATTGCAGGTACAAAATGGGAGCGGCTTGCATGGGAAAGGCTGGCAAATCATGATATGTATCCCGAAACTGTCAATAACAGGTAGTTTGGGTCAGAAAATCGTGAAATGCAAATATACTTGATTGATCTGTTCCTAAATAATAATGCCGTGCTTCATTTAATGTGGAGGGCGGCTTTATTTATATTTAGAAATATATTGAAAATACAAGTTATAAATGTTATAATGTAAAAAACAGGCTGGGGGGATATTATGAAAAAGATACTTAAAATAACGTCAATAGTGCTTGTATTATTTCTGATAATATCGTTTATAATCGGTTATTTCATCACATCGAGTGAAATGAAGAAGAATTTCGGACGAGGTGACTACCCTGATCCGAATCTGACTGTGACGTGGTTTTATGATCACTACGAAAATGACTATCCGCGCGAAGAGGTAAACTTCAAATCGGGAGATATCACACTTAAAGGCTATCTTTACGGCATGGACAATAAAAAAGGGCTTATCATCTTTGCCCATGGTATAGGAAGCGGTCATGAGTTCTATCTCAGTCTCATAACCAATCTTGTTGACCGTGGTTGGAGCGTTTTCGCCTATGACTGCACCGGAAGCGGATACAGCGAGGGCGATGGTACAAACGGACTTGCACAGTCAGTCATAGATCTTGACAATGCACTTGCTTTCGCGGAAAGCGACAGCCGTACAAAGGATATGGACATGTTTGTTTTAGGTCACAGCTGGGGAGGATATGCGGCAGCGGCAGTACTTAACTTTGATCACAATGTAAAGGCGAGCGTGACAATTTCTGGCTATAATACACCTTTTGCAGAGCTCGCCGAAACATGCGATGACAGCTATGGTGCAGCAGGAAAGCTTCTATATCCGTTGGTATGGTTGTACAACAAGGTCGAGTTCGGTAAAAACTCCTCATTATCAGCAGTTGATGGCATAAACAAGTCTGATATCCCCGTACTTGTGATACATGGCAAGAACGATGAGGTCATTCATTATAACGGAGCTTCCATAATAGCTCAGAAGGAAAAGATAACCAATCCAAATGCGGAGTTTTACACTTTTTCCGATGAGGATAGAAGTGGACACAATTCCATATTCAGTACTGCAGAATACGTGGAGTACAAGAAAAAAGTATATATTCCAAAAGCGAATGAGCTGAATGAGAAGTATAACAATGATGTTCCGTATGAAGAGCGTGTAAAGTTCTACGAATCAATAGACCACGAGTTGTATAATGACACCAATCCTGAAATAATTGATCTTATAGATCAATTCTATGCAAAAGCTAATTAATACTGATGAGGCTGCTGAAATGCAGCCTTTTTAGTTTAAAAATGCTTTCTATTGACAAAAAAGGTATAAAATGATATAATCTATGGGAAAACAGCTCGCTATGGCGGGCGTTCTGAAACGAGGAATGATATGAAAACTGCAGTAATGACTGATACAAACAGCGGTATTTCTTTGGATGAGGGTAACAGGCACGGTATATATGTACTTCCCATGCCTGTGATTATAGATGGCAAGGATTATTTGGAAGAACTTACGCTTACTCACGATGTACTGTATATGGCTTTGAATGAGGATAAGGATATAGTTTCCTCACAGCCGTCACCGGGAGCTCTAACGGAGATGTGGGATAAGATACTTTCCGAAGGCTTTGATGAACTTATATATATTCCCATGTCAAGCGGTTTGAGCGGATCATGTGACACTGCAAAGGCACTAGCCATAGATTACGATGGAAAAGTATGTGTAACAGACAATCATCGCATATCAATAACTCTTCTTGATTCCGTGTATGATGCGAAGTACTATGCTGAAAACGGCATGAGAGCTGCAGAGATAAAGGAAAAGCTTGAAGAGGACGCATATCTTAACGATATATATATAACCCTGCAAACTCTCAAGCGTATCACTAAAACAGGACGTATCACTTCTGCAGGAGCAGCTATCGCAACAGTGCTGAATCTAAAGCCGATTCTGAAGATACAGGGTGGAAAGCTTGACGCATATGCTAAGGCCAGAGGAATGTCGGCAGCTGAGGAAAAGATGTTACAGGCTGTACACAAGGATCTTGAAGAGAAGTATTCAGGCATACCGAAGGAGCACATCAGTATAGGTGCTGCAGGAACTATGGAGACTCCTGATGAGATCGAGCGCTGGGTGAACGTAGTGAAGAACGAGTTTAAAGGCTATAAGGTTACATATCGACCACTTGCGTGCAGTATAGCTTCTCATGTTGGAACAGGCACACAGGGGGTAGCAGTTGGTATTACTGCAAGAACACTTGAAATAGAGTAAAAATAGGCGGATGTTCTTTTACATCCGCCTTAATATTTATATACACTAGTTGATCAGAACGATGAGAACATCGTCCCATATGGCTTATTTAAGGAAGCCGTTTATTATCTGCTCTTCGGCTTCTGCTTCAGTAAGGCCAAGGGTCATAAGCTTTATAAGCTGTTCACCTGCAATTTTTCCGATAGCTGCCTCATGAACAAGAGCTGCGTCTATGTTGTTTGCTTCAAGCGATGGAACCGCAAGAATACGGCCATTGTCCATAATGATAGAATCGCACTCTGTATGACCGCTGCAGGCAGCGTTTCCGATAATACAGAGGTCAAGCTTCTGATAGGAATCGTCTCGTGCGACTGAACGTGAAACAACATCGGCACTTGAACCGTCGCCCTTTAGGTCTACCTTGTAGATACTGCCTGCCTGTTGCTTTCCGTGTGTCATGAGCCTTTCACGAACGATAAGCTTTGCATTTTCTTTAAGTTCTGCGATAGTAGTCCTTTCTGTGGAATCGACGCCTTTTATCTGCACCATTTCCATTTCCATAGTGCTGCCCTCTTCCATATATACCTCGGTAACAGGATTAAGGATGCGTTTACCGCTTCCATCACCTGAGCCGTAGTGCTTTTCAACATACTTTATGCGTGAGTTTTTACCGATGTAGAAGCGATGTATGCCGTCGTGTTCTGAGTCTTGAGAACCACAATTTTCAATACCGCAACCAGCAACGATGAGTACATTGCAGTCCTCACCGATATAGAAATCGTTGTAAACGTTCTCTTTTATACCGCTCTGACTGAGTACTACCGGGATATGCACACTCTCATTTTTTGTGCCGTCCTTAATACGTATATCGATACCGCTAACATCTGATTTGGACTGTATATCAATGTTTGCAGTAGTATTCCTGCTGATAGCCTGTCCGTTTGCACGGAGGTTATAAGCTCCCTCGGGAATACCGTGAAGATCGGCAACCTCCTGAAAAAGTCTTTTCTGAACTGCGTCCATCTGAACCATATCTGCCGCCTCCTTACTGTATTCTGCTGCATATATTCACAGCATTTTCCGTACCAGTTATTTCTGGTAGGATAACATCCTTATTGCCCTTTTTGACGATCTTTCCGTCGGCTATTACGATGATCTCGTCAGCGATATTGAGGATACGTTCCTGATGTGAGATTACGATGATAGATCTGCCGTTGCGTTCCTTACGCATATTCTCGAATATACGGATAAGATTATTGAAACTCCAGAGATCTATGCCAGCCTCAGGCTCGTCAAAAAGCGCAAGTTTTACGTCACGTGCGAGAACTGTAGCTATTTCAATACGTTTGAGTTCACCGCCAGAAAGAGAAGCGTTTATTTCGCGGTTGATATAATCTTTAGCACAGAGACCTACTTCGGAAAGATATTCGCAGGCTTCTGAAACTGAAAGAGTCTTTCCTGAGGCTATCCTGAGAAGGTCGACTACAGTCATACCTTTAAAGCGAACAGGCTGCTGAAAAGCGAAGCCTATACCCATTCGGGCACGGTCTGTGATACTTTTTTCAGTGATATCCTCACCATCAAAAATAATCTGTCCCGAGTTGTTCTTGATTATACCTGCAACGACTTTGGCGAGAGTTGACTTTCCACCGCCGTTGGGACCTGTGATAACTACAAATTTATTGTCATCCACCGTAAGACTTATATCGCGAAGGATTCCTACATTCTTTCCGTCGTTTTCGGCGTTAAAAACGATATTTTTCAGTTCGAGCATTTTTTACTCCCTTCATGGTGTTTGTTTATTTTACAACATGGTCATAGTATTATCAATTATAACACTCAGGTAAGGCAAAATCAACAATGAAACTATTTTTGTTGCACACAAGAAACATTGTGAAAGAGAAGAAACAACGAAAAATAGCTTAAAACATATTAATATATACTAACACATATTATGCAGATTGGAAAACTTGACATGTTGACATTATATTAATATAAGGGTATAATTCTTCCATAGGAAGGAGTGATAAACATGAAGATAGAACACATAGCTATGTATGTAAACGATCTTGAAGCTGCCCGTGATTTCTTCGTGAAGTACATCGGTGGATGTTCAAATAACGGTTATCACAACGAAAAAACAGGCTTCCGTTCTTATTTTATCAGTTTTGATGACGGTTCCAGACTTGAGATAATGAACCGTCCGGATATGGAAGATATGCGAAAGTCAGCAGCCAGAACTGGCTATGTACATATAGCTTTCAGTCTCGGAAGCGCTGAAAATGTAGATGCACTCACTGACAAACTCCGAAAAGACGGCTATGAGATCATAAGCGGACCACGAACAACTGGGGACGGTTACTATGAGAGCTGCATTTCTGCCTTTGAAGGTAATATAATAGAGCTTACAATATAACAAGGCTTGGTTTCGGCATTGAAAGCATAACTCAGAACTACTCCCACAAAAAATTTTCAAAAAATACTTGACAAGACGGATATACGGTGATATAATAACATCATATTAAACCGTTGAAGCGGAGATAAAGTTAATTATGCTTCCACAGAGAGCCCGCGTAGCTGAGAGTCGGGTGAAAAACAGGTTAGCAAATGGACCGCCGAGGGTGCAGTCAAATGATCGCGGGATTATTGTCTTCGGTCAGAGTATTCTGCAACGTTAGGATGTGCGTTAATCATCAGGGATATGACAGTATCCTGTTAAGCGCACGGCAAAGCCGTGAATCAAGGTGGTACCGCGGATAAGATTATTCGTCCTTGACAGATTATTAAGGTCTGTCAAGGACTTTTTTATTACCATGACAGGCTTCGGAGGTGCTTTAAATGAATTTTTTACCGGAACTTGACACAGTCAAACGCTTCGCTGAAAGCGGAAAGTATGACATTCTCCCAGTAAGCTGTGAGATTCTGTCAGATATCTGCACTCCTATCGAGGCAATAATGAAACTTAAAAGCATTTCGACTCACTGTTATATGCTTGAGTCTGTTGCTGAAAAGGAGAAATGGGGTCGCTATACGTTCCTGGGTTATGATCCTAAGCTGCAGATAACTGCGGCAGGTAGCGATCTTACGATTGGCGACGTTAAGATGACATCAGATGATCCTTCAGTACAGATAAGACAGATACTTTCAAATTACAGAAGTCCAAAATTCGATTATCTTCCTACTTTCACAGGCGGACTTGCAGGTTACTTCTCATACGATTTTCTGGCATACACCGAAAAAACGCTTCGTACAAATGTTAAGGATACGGAGAACTTCAAGGACGTAGACCTGATGTTATTTGATAAGGTAATAGCTTTTGATAACTTCCGTCAGAAGATAATTCTTATTGCAAATATGAGGCTCGATGAGGGCGAAACAGGTTATAACAAAGCCAAAATGGAACTTCAGCAGATGGCTGATATTCTCAGGAACGGAGCTGTTCAGCGCGAACCTGCGGGACGTATGAAAAGTGAAGTTACAGCTCTTTTCAGCAAGGACGAGTACTGCGAAATGGTTGAAAAAGCCAAGCGCCATATCAGAGAGGGAGATATCTTCCAGATCGTTCTTTCTAACCGACTTTCTGCTGATTATGAGGGCAGTCTGCTGAATACCTATCGAGTACTGAGAACAATAAATCCTTCACCATATATGTTCTATTTTTCGGGCACCGATGTGGAGATAGCGGGTGCTTCTCCCGAAACTCTTGTAAAGCTTGAGGACGGAGTCCTTCATACCTTCCCACTCGCTGGTACACGTCCGAGAGGAAAGACAGAAAAAGAGGATAAGGAGCTTGAAGAAGGATTACTCCGTGACGAAAAGGAACTTGCGGAGCACAATATGCTGGTAGACCTTGGCAGAAACGATCTCGGAAAGATCAGCAAATTCGGCACAGTTGAGGTTGAAAAGCTCCACAGTATTGAGCGCTATTCTCATGTAATGCATATCGGATCTACTGTTCGCGGTGAGATAAGAGAAGAATTTGATGGCCTTGATGCAGTAAGCGCAGTTCTTCCTGCAGGTACTCTTTCAGGAGCTCCAAAGATACGTGCTTGTCAGCTTATAGCGGAACTTGAAGACAACAAACGCGGAATCTACGGCGGAGCAATTGGCTATATCGACTTTACAGGCAATCTAGATACATGTATCGCTATCCGTATTGCTTACAAGAAAAATGGTAAAGTATTTGTAAGAAGCGGTGCAGGAATAGTTGCGGACTCGGTTCCAGAAAAGGAATATCAGGAGTGTATAAACAAGGCTGCGGCAGTTGTGAACGCTCTTAAGCTTGCAGAGGAGGAAGAAATATGATTCTTCTCATAGATAATTACGACAGCTTTTCATATAACCTTTATCAGATGATAGGTGCAATAGAGCCTGATATAAAGGTAATACGCAATGACGAAATGACTGTGGAGCAGATAGAAAAACTATCGCCCGACAGAATAATACTTTCACCTGGTCCAGGACGTCCTGAGGATGCTGGCATTATAATCGAAGCTGCAAAGACAGTATGCAGAAAGATACCTACTCTTGGAGTTTGTCTCGGACATCAGGCTATATGTGCAGCCTACGGAGCTACGGTTACATACGCAAAACAGCTCATGCATGGAAAGCAGTCTGTTATAAGCTTCATGAACGACAGCCCGCTATTCAGAGGAATAGATGAGGGAGCTCCGGTAGCAAGATACCATTCACTTGCTGCTGATGCAGACACGATTCCCGACTGTTTCAATGTGACAGCGGTTGCAGACGATGGAGAGATAATGGCAGTACAGCATAAAGACTATCCAATCTTTGGAGTACAGTTCCATCCTGAGTCTATTATGACTCCAGACGGACACATTATGCTGAGAAATTTCATAGAAATGTAATTTAAGATAGGAGTTGTTATTATGATAAAAGAAGCGATTGAAAAGATAGTAAACAAAGAGGACCTCACCTACGATGAGGCATATAAGGTTATATCTGAAATAATGTCGGGAGAGACCACTCCCACTCAGAATGCAGCTTTTCTTTCAGCTCTTTCTACAAAGAGCACAAAGGCTGAGACGATAGACGAGATAACTGGTTGTGCGGCAGCAATGCGTGATGCGGCAATAAAATTCGAGAATGACATGGATCTGCTCGAAATAGTTGGAACAGGCGGAGATAATGCTCACAGCTTCAATATTTCCACAACTTCTGCATTTGTTATCGCAGCTTCTGGCATTAAGGTTTCAAAACATGGAAACAGAGCAGCTTCTTCACTTTCAGGAACTGCTGACTGCCTAGAGGCTCTCGGAGCAAATATTGATCTTGATCCGGACAAGTGTAGAGAGCTTCTTGAAAAAGTGGGCTTCTGCTTCTTCTTTGCACAGAAGTATCATACTTCCATGAAGTATGTAGGTCCTATCCGTAAGGAGCTGGGTTTCCGTACAGTGTTCAATATCCTTGGGCCTCTCACTAATCCTGCCTGCCCTAAGCATCATCTCTTAGGCGTTTATGACAGTGTTCTCCTTGAGCCTGTTGCGGAAGTTCTAATGAAGCTTGGCTCAAAGAACGGCATGGTAGTTTTCGGTAAGGATAAGCTGGACGAGATATCACTGAGTGCACCGACTGCTGTATGTGAGTACAAAGACGGCTGGATGAAAAACTATGAGATAACTCCTGAGCAATTCGGATTTGAGCGTTGCACAAAGGACGACCTCAAGGGTGGATCTCCTGACGAGAATGCGGCTATAACACGGGGTATTCTCTCTGGTGATATAAAGGGACACAAGAGAAATGCAGTTCTCCTTAATGCAGGAGCGGCAATATACATTGGTGGAAAAGCAGAGAGCATGGCTGATGGCATCAAAAAGGCAGCAGAGCTCATAGATAATGGATCTGCCCTTGCATTAATGGATAAATTCATTGCAGAATCAAAGAACTGAGGTGCGGCATGACAATTCTCGACCAGCTTGCAGATTATGCCCGTGAGCGAGTGGAGGCGGCTAAGAAAAAAGTTTCCGCAGACGATGTGAAAAGAAAAGCTCTGGAGCTTCCAAAGTGCGAATTTGAGTTTGAAAAAGCTCTGAAAAAAGAGGATATTGCCTTTATCTGCGAATGTAAAAAGGCTTCTCCGTCAAAGGGGATTATCGCTGAGCATTTTCCGTATCTTGAAATTGCAAAGGACTACGAAGCGGCAGGCGCTGACTGCATTTCAGTTCTGACAGAGCCAAAATGGTTCCTGGGCAGTGACGAATATCTTCGTGAGATAGCTGCAAATGTGAGTATTCCCTGCATACGCAAGGACTTTACAGTTGATGAGTATATGATATACGAAGCCAAACTTCTTGGTGCAAAGGCTGTTCTGCTTATCTGCTCAATACTTTCACAGCAGCAGATAAGCGAATACATAGGCATATGCGATGAACTTGGATTATCCGCACTTGTTGAAGCTCACGATGAAGACGAGCTTCGTATGGCGGTTGCAGCAGGAGCACGAATTATAGGCGTGAACAACCGCAATCTCAAGGATTTTTCAGTAGATACTGGCAACAGCCGAAGACTTCGTGAGCTTGCGCCTGAATCCGTAAGCTTTGTTTCCGAAAGCGGCGTTCGTACTGCTGAGGATATCAGGCTTCTACGTGAGGCGGGGGTAAATGCGGTGCTTATCGGAGAGACTCTTATGAGAGCTGCAGATAAAAAGGCAAAGCTCGCAGAGCTGAAAGGATAATATGACTAAAATAAAAATGTGTGGACTTCGCCGTACAGAGGACATAGAGTACGCCAACAAGTTACTCCCAGATTATATCGGCTATGTTTTCGCTGAAAAGAGCAAGAGGTACATCTCGCCAGAAAAAGCGTTGGAGCTTACGAAGCTTCTGGACGAAAGGATAATCCCTGTTGGAGTCTTCGTTAATGAGTCTACGGAGAATATCGCTTCTATTGTAAAGATCGGCGCGATAAAGGTAGCTCAGCTTCATGGAAATGAGAGCGAAGAGGACGTAATGGCACTGAAAAGCATGGGTATTCCCGTGATAAGAGCTTTTAAGATAAGCAACAGGGCTGACTGTGAAAAGGCTGATAGAACCTGTGCTGACTATGTTCTTCTCGATTCTGGAGGGGGATCGGGGGAAACCTTTGATTGGGCGCTTATTAGCGGTATTAAGCGGAAATTTTTCCTTGCAGGAGGAATCACTCCCGAAAATGTCGGCGAAGCTATAGAAAGATTTGCCCCATATGCCGTCGATGCAAGCTCATGTCTTGAAAAAGACGGATTTAAGGATTACAATAAAATGTACGATTTTGCGAGAGCTGTTAGAAAGAACTGAGGTGAAGATATGAACTATCTTGAAAGTTACTATAACAGCATCAGCGAAGAAGAAAGATTACTTTCTCAGCATGGTAAGGTAGAGTACCTTACTACAATGAAGTATATACATGATTGTCTCGGCAGCAACAAACAAGCAAGTATCCTTGAAGTCGGTGCAGGCACTGGACGTTATAGTATCTCTCTTGCAAAAGAGGGACACAGAGTCACAGCACTTGAACTGATCGAACATAATCTTGACGTTCTGAAAAGTAAGCTTACGGGAAGAGAAAACATTGAAGCATTGCAGGGAAACGCTCTTGATTTGTCACGGTTCAGTGATGAAAGTTTCGATATGACACTGGTTCTTGGTCCTATGTATCATCTTTACTTAAAGGAGGAAAAGATACAGGCGCTTTCAGAAGCGGTAAGAGTTACAAAGCGCGGTGGCTTCCTGCTGGTGGCTTACTGTATGAATGAGGCAGTTATAATAAGATATGTTTTCGGCAAGGATAATCTGTGGAATACAATTGATATGATAAACGAAGACTGGCACTGTAAAAGCACTCCTAAAGAGATTTTCGAGTTGGTACGAACGGAGGAGATAGCAGAGCTTGACAGCTTTGTTGACGCTGAACGTATTAAACTGATCGCTTCGGATGGTGTCACAAATTATATGAGAGATAAAGTAGATGAAATGGATGAATTAACATTTGAAAAATTCATGGATTTTCATTTTGCAACCTGTGAAAGGCAGGACATAATCGGAGTTTCGGACCATACTGTAGATATACTCCGGAAAAATTGAAAGTTGAAAGGAAAGATAATATGTCAGAATCAAAAGGCAGATTCGGCGTTCACGGCGGTCAATATATCCCCGAAACGCTCATGAATGCGGTCATAGAGCTCGAAAAGGCTTATGATCACTATAAGAATGATCCCGATTTTAACCGCGAGCTTACTGAGCTCCTCAATAATTACGCAGGCAGACCATCACTGCTATACCGTGCTGACAAACTCACTCGCGAGCTTGGAGGAGCTAAGATATATCTCAAGCGTGAGGATCTTAATCATACTGGCTCACATAAGATAAACAACGTCCTCGGACAGGCTCTTCTTGCAAAGAAAATGGGCAAGACACGTCTTATCGCTGAAACAGGTGCAGGACAGCACGGTGTTGCAACTGCAACGGCTGCGGCTCTTCTCGACATGGAGTGTGTGGTTTTCATGGGTGAGGAGGATACAAAGCGTCAGGCGCTCAACGTTTATCGCATGAGACTTCTCGGAGCTGATGTTATTCCTGTAAAGAGCGGTACTGCTACTCTTAAAGACGCTGTTTCCGAGGCGATGCGTGAGTGGACTTCACGTATTGCAGATACCCATTACTGTCTTGGTTCTGTTATGGGACCTCATCCGTTCCCAACAATAGTACGTGATTTTCAGGCTGTTATCTCTCGTGAATCGAGAGCTCAGATACTTGAAGCTGAGGGCAGACTTCCTGATGCAGTTATTGCATGTGTGGGCGGAGGCTCAAACGCTATAGGAAGCTTCTATCACTTTATTCCAGATGAAGGCGTTAGACTTATAGGCTGTGAGGCAGCAGGCAGAGGTATTGACACCTTTGAAACGGCTGCAACTGTAAATACAGGAAGAATTGGTATTTTCCATGGTATGAAGTCATATTTCTGTCAGGACGAGTACGGTCAGATAGCTCCTGTTTACTCTATTTCTGCTGGCCTTGACTACCCAGGCGTAGGTCCGGAGCATGCATATCTTCACGATATCGGCAGGGCTGAATATGTTCCGATAACCGATGATGAGGCTGTGAATGCATTTGAGTATCTTTCACGCACTGAAGGCATAATTCCTGCTATTGAGTCGGCTCATGCAATTGCTTATGCTATGAAGCTGGCTCCTACTATGGACAAGGATAAGATCATAATAGTAACAGTTTCTGGACGCGGCGACAAGGACTGCGCTGCAATCGCACGTTACAGAGGGGAGGATATCCATGAGTAATATAAGATCGGCTTTCGCAAATGGTAAGGCTTTTATACCTTTTATAACCTGTGGTGATCCTAATCTTGAGACTACTGCAAAAATAGTTAGAGCTGCTGCTGAAAATGGTGCAGACCTTATTGAACTGGGAATACCATTTTCAGACCCTACCGCGGAGGGACCTGTTATTCAGGGGGCAAATATCCGTGCCCTGGCCGCAGGAGTTACTACGGACAAGGTTTTTGAACTGGTAAAGGAGCTCCGCAAGGATGTTAAGATACCATTCGTTTTCATGACGTATGCAAATGTGGTTTATTCATACGATGCAGAGCGTTTTATGGCAAGGTGCTGTGAAGCAGGTGTTGATGGTATCATTCTTCCAGATCTTCCGTATGAGGAAAAGAATGAGTTTGCAGACGTTGCAAAGCAGTACGGAGTAGACCTTATATCTATGATAGCTCCAACATCCGAGGACAGAATTGCCATGATAGCAAAGGAAGCAAGCGGCTTCATCTATGTTGTGTCAAGTCTCGGAGTTACAGGTGAAAGAAGCGAGATAACAACAAATATCAGTGAACTTGTAGAACTGGTTCGCAAGAATACGAACGTTCCGTGTGCAGTCGGCTTCGGTATTTCAAAGCCTGAACAGGCTAAAGCTATGGCTAAGCTTTCGGACGGAGCTATTGTAGGATCTGCTATTATCAAAATCCTTGAAAAGTACGGAAGTGAAGCTGCTCCATACGTTGGCCAGTTCGTAAAGGAAATGAAGAGCGCTGTTGTAAGTGATTAGTTGGTCAGACAGGCCTGTATCTTCACTGCAAGTTAGTATCTAGTATATGAAAAATCTCCCGAAAGCAGAAGTAAGATGACAACTGCTTTCGGGAGATTTTTGTCTGAAATAAGAAAGTCCCCTCGGTCATAAGGGGGACTTTCTTATCTATTATTCAGAGAGGTGGTACTATCATACTCAAAAAGCGGAATTCTTTCCGCAGCAGTTTGGTCAGGGGAACGAGATCATAGATCCCGTTCTTGCCAGTTCTGCCAAGGTCGGAAGCCGAATTGCCCGACTTGCCGCTATGCGCTGAGGTGCGCCTGCAGCTATATGTTTCATATGCATTACATCAGGGAAGGAAGCCTTTATTCATGTTTATGTCCTGTAACACTTTTTAACGGCAGTAATGCATAATGATTTGGTGTTTCCGTTTTGTAACTAAATAATACAGTTTGAAATAACTTTGTAAACTCATTTGAACACTGTACATATATGTCCACTGTATTATCTGTAATTATTATACAATAATAATTCGACTAAAACAAGACAAAAATTGTTCTATTCTAATCGTTTATTGCTGTTTGTAACCTTGTTGTAACAGAATATCACAAAAAAAGTTTGACTTTTATATGCAACATATATATAATGATATAAAAAAAGCACAAGCAGGATATAAAAAGGATACATCCGCATTATATAATGCTTTTATAGAAATAAGGAGCGCGTGACTTATGAAAAAAATACTTATTGTAGAGGATGACGCTGAAATATGTGAGATCATCAAGGAATACTTCGGGAATAAAGGAACAGAAGTTGTGGATGTACGAAACGGCAGTGACGCACTGAATATGATACGAGGCAATATCGAGGAATATGAGCTGGTACTGCTTGACATCATGCTTCCCGAGACTGATGGCTTTACAATCTGCAGACATCTGCGTAATAAAAGTAATATACCCATTATATTTATTACTGCCCGTGGACGGGAAGAGGATATACTCAGTGGTTACGACCTCGGATGCGACGATTATATAGTTAAGCCATTTCTGCTTTCTGTGCTTTATAGCAAGTGTGAAGCTCTTTTGCGCCGTGCAGAAGGTCTGATCAATGATAATAAACTGAGTTGCGGCAATATATCTCTTGATACAAGGACGCTGCGCTGCTTTTCGGACGGAATTGAGGTGGAACTCCCTCCTAAGGAGTTCGCAATACTTAGATATCTGCTGGAGCATGAGAACTGGGTCATTTCAAGGGATACTTTGCTCAATAAGGTTTGGGGTTATGACTATTTTGGAAGCGACCGTGTGGTGGACAATCATATAAAGAAACTTAGAAAAGCACTTGGAAGTGCAGGCATACAGATAAAAACTCTTGTGGGACGGGGGTATAAACTGGCAAAGGAGTAAATAAAATGAAAAATAAGCGTTTCAAAAGGAAACCTAAACGTACTACATTCTGGAAAATGTTAGCAAAAGGTATGATAATTCCGATTTTGATAACGATAATTGTCGGAAACTATACTTCCTTTTTTATAAGGCAGCAGATCTATAATTATTATGACATTCAGACTGATAATGTTGTAACTAATTATATACGAATCAAAAATAGGCAGAATGAACTGAAAAAAAGATATGTGCCTCAGTGTGTCTTTTTATCTACGTTTTCTTCAGTAGATCCTATTACTGGTGGATATCTTGATCCGGTAACATGGGTGGAGCCGAAATGCAGATCCGTATTTTTTACCGTTGATGAGAACGGAGATATTGTTCATTCATCTCGTGAGATAATGACTATAGGTGTTAAAAAGAAAGAAGATCCTTTCAGGCCCGACTACTACTACTTTGATCCTATGGAATACGATATTCCTGAACTTGAAGGAATTTTTGAAGAACAATTAAAGGATAAAGAGAGTGGAGAGTACATTAATGAGTTCGATATCACCAGTATTTACATCAATGAAAAAGAGCAGAAAATGATACCTCATATAATAAATGTTAAGAGATACAAGCTTGATGAAGGCTTTCTGAATTATAGATATAATGACCTAGGATCAGCGAAACTTGAGAAGGAATACACTTTAACGGTAGATCGCGAGGTTGAAGGTTATGTTTTAACGGAAATAGCTTCGAGTAAAACTATTGGTGAATATCCGGGAGGTGGAACAATACAGGGCGTTTACGGCTGTGATCCAGTGCATGTTGAGGAGGTCTATAAACAATATAAAAATGAGATCAAAGACTGGCTTGACGTGAACAGTTCTAAAAGCATTTATAGCAGCAATTTTGAAATAAACAAAAACTTAGACGTTGTTTTTGAGAGAATATATGGTGATGATGAAGAAAAAGCTATAATAAGCTATATTGAGACTGACATTACGAATCTTCGTTCATGGCGAAGAATGATATTCATTATGGGCTTACTTTTTTTGTTCATGACAATGTTCGTATTAGTGATTTGTCTTATGAGAAATGTTAGAAACAAGGCACATTACGCCTTTGAGGACTATCAGCGTGCTCTTACCAATAACCTTGCACATGATTTGAAAACTCCTCTTGCAGTTATCGGAGGATATGCCGAAAATCTTATGGAGATGCGTAAAGATGTTGGAAGCGAGAAAGAACTTAAATATCTCAGTTCAATTATGAAAAATGTTTCTTATACTGACGATATCATCTCTAAAACTCTTAAACTCAGCGCAACAGAACAGATAAAGAAACTGAACAAAACGAAAGTAGATATAAAAGCACTTGCTGAGAAACTTGCCGAGAAGTACCAGACAACTCTTGAAGAAAAGTCAATAGAGCTTAATATCAGCGGAAGCGGTGAGGTCACTGCCGACATTGATGTTCTTGAGACTGCGGTGGAAAACATTATTTCAAATGCGGTGAAATATACTGATGAAGGCGGATGTATAAAAATAACAGCTGATAAGAAACAGCTGTCTGTAGTTAATGATGTTACGGAGAATATTGAAACAAAGGATCTGCTAATGCCGTTTGTCAAGGGGGACAAGGCCCGGAGCGACAAGAACAGCCATGGTCTCGGACTTGCCATAGCATCAGCAGCTGCTGCACAGAACGGTTTCAAGCTGAAACTCGAATGCAAGGATAAGAGTTTTAAGGCAATCATCGTTTTTTAATTTGATTTGGGGTAAACTAAACATGCTGTATGTTCAAATATACATACAGCATGTTTTTTATATCTTTTTGCTGAGCTGGAAGAATGCAACGGCACTGGCGGCAGCTACATTCAGTGAATCTACGCCGTTTACCATTGGAATTTTTATTGTATAGTTGCACTGGTCTATGGTTGCGTTAAGAAGTCCTTCGCCCTCTGTTCCGAGTATAACGGCAAGCTTTGGCTCGGCTTTCAGTTTGTCGTCATCAATACGTACTGTATTTCGGTGCAGAGCCATTGCAGCACAGGAAAAACCTGCGGATTTCAACTCAGAGATATAGTCGGGAGCTCCATTCGCGAGGTAACTCCAGGGAAGCTGAAAAACGGTACCCATGCTTACACGGACAGTTCTGCGGAAAAGGGGATCGCTGCAAGATGGTGTGAGCAGTACAGCGTCAAATCCGAGAGCTGCTGCGGAACGGAAAATTGCGCCTATGTTTGTCTGATTCATGATATCCTCGAGAACGGCAATGCGTTCTGCTTGTGAAAGTATTTCCTGTGGCGCAGGCAGATTTTTACGGCGCATGGCGCAGAGAACTCCCTGTGTGAGTTTAAATCCGGTCAGTTCCTCAAGTATGGACGATGATGCTGTATATACAGGAATATCTCCGCAGCGTTTGATGATATCTGACGCCTGACCGTTTATGTACTTCCTTTCGATAAGAAGTGAGATAGGCTCGTATCCAGAGTTCAAGGCGGTGCGTATTACCTTAGGGCTTTCAGCCGTGAAAATACCATCACCATGCGAGAAATAGTCAAGAAGCTTTTTTTCAGAGGTATCAGTGTATGGGATGAGTTCTTTCATGTTCAAATCGGTTATTTCAATTATATTTGCCATTTTATTGCCTCTTTTTCATAATTATATCACTTTATAGCTGGCGATAATATCAATGCACAGGCGCAGGGCTGGTTCCAGTGAAGCTACGCCGAAATTACGTCTGTCATAGTTGTCAAGGTCGGCAAGAGAATCGGCTGTGAAAAACAGCATTCCGAAGTCAACTTTGCGGAATTTTGCACAGGCGGCAAGGGAAGCACACTCCATATCTACGGTCTCGCAGCCCTCACTACGGCGATTTGCAACTGTATCAGGAGTTTCACGGAAAAGTCCGTCGGTAGTCCATGTTGTACACTTTCTGAACTGGATATTGCGCTCGCTGAGGGAATTGCTGATGTGATCAGTCATGGGCATATCTAGTTCCACAAGGCGTGATGGCGGAAGATACTTATATGAGCAGCCCTCATCGCGGAGAGCCCTTACAGGTACTATGAATTCATTTTCAGGCATAGGAGTGAGAACTCCACATGAGCCGGCGGTAATTATCTGTTTTACGCCGCAGGCAATGAGTATCTCCATGTTCTCAACAGCTGCGGGAGCTCCCATGGGAGCCTGACAAAGGCATATATCTTCGTTTCCATAGTTTATGATATATATGGGATAGTCACGTGTAATGGTAGGTATGCGCCCTGCGATTACAGCATTATGTTTAGCTGCATATTCGTCAATACAGCTGCCAAGAAGTGCATACACTGCTTTTTGTGGTAGCTTCATATTCTTCAGCTCAGATTTTATCCCAAAAAGAGAAACCTCAGAGGTGTCATACTCAAGTATGGGCATATCGTTTTTGTAAAAAGGCATTTTGACTTCCTTTCATGCGACAGTATTTATTCTGTCTAATACAAACCTGTTCACATCTTTTTTCTTGATTTTTAGACAGTTATGACATTATTATAATCTATTTGTACGAAAAAAACAATATATTCATAAAATTTTAGTTGAAATTTTTATTGGAATGTGGTATAATAGTTACGATAATAGATAATGTGCGGAAAAATCCGATAAAATATGTTTAGCGAGTAAAAGTTCCGTAGAAGTCTCTCAAATTGTTCGGTACAAACGTTAAATTGCATTTTTTATTAAGGAGGTGTGCCATGAAAGAGCTACTTGAGACTTTATGTGATAAGTATCTGCTCAATCTTGGATTATTTACCGACTTTTATCCTCTAGAAAGGGATGTGCTTTACCCTGTATGTGCAAACGTATTCTGCGCAGCTGACGCGGTTTTTGATCTTGGGAAGTTCAAGGACAGCATGAACCTAATAAAAGAAAATCCAAAAATGCTTTCAAGCTTCCGAAGTACGGTACGTCCACTTATAGCGTCGCTAATTTCCATTAGTGAAGATCCGCGGGGAGAAATGGAAAGGTACCTGAGCTACTATGATATCTTGCGGAAGTACTTCACCAATTCTGAACATCTGGCGTTGCTCTCGGTACTGCTTGGTCGGATAGCTCCTGCTGAAAAAGCAGAGGAATATATAAAGCGCGGCAGGCAGATATATGACCGAATGAAAAAGGAGCACAGGATACTAACTACTAAGGAGGATGTCGCTTTTGCGGTAATGCTGGCTTTTTCAGAGAAGTCTGACGATGAACTTATCGAGGATATGGAAGCATGCTATAAGCTCCTTAAAAAACGAGCTGATAATAACAGTATACAGACTGTTTCACATGTTCTTGCTATGGCAGGAGGTACTCCTGAGGAGAAATGCTCGAAATTCGGAGAGCTTTACGACAGCATGATAAAAAAAGGCAGAAAATATGGAAAGCATTACGAGCTCGCAATGCTTGCGGCGCTTTCAATTACTAAGTTTTCCAGCACTGAGATACTTGATGATATAAGTGACAGTGAGGCCTTCCTTTCGCAGCATAAATCGGTAGGAGACCTTTCGGAATTCGGAAAGACCGAGCCTGTAAGCCATGCATTTCTGTTGCTGACTATCGCTTACGCGAGTGATGAAAATGTGAGCAGCGAGAACGAAAGACATGCGCTCCTTGCCGCAAGACAGGCGACTCTTTATTCCGTGTTGGTTTATAGTATGATGACTGTGGCACCACTTGTTCCTGAATAACAGTGATTTACGATGTGCAGCGACTTTTTGGCCGCTCGTATTTCTGATAGTTTGTTAAAAACTCAATACATTGATAAAAGGAGAGATTGAAAGTGAAGGCTGATAAATACCTGATACATGAAGGGAAAAAGGTTGATATTCGTGTGCTCCCTACTGATAGCAAGGAGGATAAGGTTAATAAAGAAGAGATTATCGCTAAGTATGAGGCAAACAAGCGTGATCTCGCAGTATTGCAGGACAAGTTCTATGCTGACGCAAGAGAGGGACTTATAGTTGTGATACAGGCTCTTGACGCTTCGGGTAAGGACTCATGTATAAAGTACGTTTTCAGCGGCATAAATCCTCAGGGAGTAAAGGTACATTACTACAAGGCTCCTACAGCAGATGAACTCGCTCATGATTACCTGTGGAGGATACATCAGAATATTCCGCGCAGAGGAGAGATAGCAGTTTTCAACAGAAGTCATTATGAGGATCTCGTAACTGTTCAGGCAGAGGAAATATGGAAGAATTATCATATGGCGGACAGAATTCTTAACGATACAAAGAAGAAGTTCTTTGCAAAGCGTTATGAACAAGTGAACAACTTCGAGGAATACCTTTATGAGAACAGCTACCGTATGGTGAAGATATTCCTGCACGTTTCTAAGGAAGAACAGACTGGACAGTTGCTTGAGAGAATAGAGTTGCCGGAAAAGAACTGGAAATTCCGCGCAGACGACCTCAAGGTTAGGGATAAGTACGACGCTTATCTAAAGTGTTTCAATGAAGTGATAAATAAGACTTCCACGAAAAATAATCCGTGGTATGTACTACCTGGAGATCAAAGGTGGTATACAAGATATCTAATCACAGAAATACTGCTTGACGCTCTGAAGTCATGCAAGCCCGAATATCCTGAGCTTCCGCCAGAAGAAGCCGAGAAGCTGCCGGAGTGCAGGAAGGCGCTAGAGGAGGCTATGGCTGAGTACGAAAGTGAAAAGAAAGAAAAGAAGCAGGAAGAACCGAAGAAAAAATCAAAAAAGAAGAGCAAAAAATGATATTTCTTATTTGATTAATGAATTGTTTTTTTATCTTTCAAAACATCTGCAATTTTTAAACTTGAAATGGACTTTTGTAAGAATAATACGTTATTTTATTGACTTGCAAAAGAATGTGTGTTATAATATATTATGTATAATTTTGAGCTGAGGAGGAAGCTATGGGCAACAGTGAATACCGCAAGACAATTGACTATATCTTAGATCTTATCAGAAGCGGAATGCTGCAGGTAGGGGACAAGCTTCCGACAGAGCGCAGTATCTCGGAAAAGCTCGGCATAAGCCGCAATACTGTCCGTGAGGCGCTCAGAGGACTTGAAATTCTCGGTATAGTTAATGGAAAGCAAGGCTCAGGGAATTATCTCACCGATAATATCTCGGATTCTATCGCAAAGGCAATGGATGTCATGCTGCTTATGAACAAGACCTCTAAGGAGGAGATATGCTCGTTCAGACGTAGTATGGAAAAAACTGTGTGCAGCTATCTTATAGCAAGAGGCTGCTCTTCAGAGAATAAACTTAAAATAGTTGCTGCTCTCAATAGACTTAAAGAGTCTGAGGGAACGAGCAAACAGACTGTAGCAGACAGGGATTTTCACTATTCTCTTATCTACGCTACCGATAATAGTTTCTGGATAACCTTTATGAATGCTGTTTCGGAAGTGTATATGAGATGGATAGATGATTTTCTGACAACATCGGGGCAGGATGTTAAGGAACAGCTTCAGGACGCACACGAAAAAATGGTACAGGGAATCATTACGGGTGATACTGAGTTCTGTTTCCGCGCTATTGACGCGCATTATGATATAATTGATAGAAGCTTCGGCTGATGAAAGGATTGTTATGAGCAGGGTACGTTTCTTTGCTGCTATTTCTGCAGCGCTGATTGCTTTTAGTGCTGTTTCGTGCTCGCATCAAATCCATGTGGATGATACGGATACAAATGTGAAGACGACAGTTACTGGAGAAGGGGAAAAGGAAACTACGTCAGGTATAACAGAAAAAGAAACTGACGATATCAACTCATACATCAAAGTTAAAAAGGCTAAGCCTGCAATGTGGAAGGTTACAGATAACGAAACGGGAAACATAATGTACATGCTCGGTATCATGAGATTTGCTACCAAGTATACTATGGATCTTCCTGACTATGTGGATAATGCATATCAGGAATGCAGCGGCGTTGTTCTGGAATCAGATTTCAATGCTATGCTTGATCCGCAACAGCTTCAGGAATATACAAACCATATTGTCTATAATGATGGCACTACCGTAAAAGACCATATATCCAAGGAAACTTATGAGGTGGCTATAGAATATCTGTCAAAGTATTCATATTATAATGAGAACATGGATGGATATTCAGCAAACGGCTGGGCTTCACAGGTTAACGGTGTTTCTATTCAGAGGGTTGAGAACCTCGCTATGGAGAACATCGACACGAAGTATCTCACCAAAGCTACTCAGGATGGCAAAGAAGTCCTTGGACTTGAGGATCTTGGCGTGCAACTTGAGATAATGGACGCTTGTTCGGATGAACTTTCTGACTTTATGATATATGATACAGTTCGCAGAGCTAAGGATATTAGGGGATTTACGTCAAATCTTGCCTATCAGTATGATTGTTGGGCAAGGGGAGATGTAGATGCTCTCGACGAGGAGTATTACTGGAACGATCGACCGGCTGACCTTGATGATGATTATGCGAGTTACCTTGAGGTTAACCTCTATAAGCGCAACAGGAATATGGCTGATAAGCTGGCAGATTTCATAGATAGCGGAAATAAATATTTCGTTGTGATAGGAGTTACTCATTTTTCTGGCTCTAAGGGTATAGATGATCTTCTTGTGGAAAAGGGATACAAGGTCGAGCTTGTAAAGTGACTTAAAACAACAAAGAGCGCTTGTGCAATACGCACAAGCGCTTTACTGTTATTATGTGCATTTATACAAAGCTGATATTACGATTTTCATTGGTGGAAACGAATAAACGTACTTCTCAAAAACCAACAAAAAAAGCGCCTGTTCATTTACAAATTCGGCGCTTTTTGATAAATCTTTCCACAGCCCCTTGACATAGGGAAAAAACTGTATTATAATGTTATAATGTATCAATATGGAATAGTATCGCTATTTTGCAAGATATTATAGCATACTTTGCACAGACTTGTCAATAGTTTTGCAGAAAATTTTTCGGATGATACGGCAGCTATAAAAAGAACTGCTGTTCCTTGCTCTGTGTGCGCTGGGGAATGCAGTAAAAAAATACAAGGAGGTTCCGCCTATGGTGAATGTTACACCTAAGCAGCTGGGAAAGAATGTCAGAATGAGCTTCGGTAAGATTACCGAGCCTCTGGAGATGCCGAACCTTATCGAGGTACAGAAGAACTCGTATAAGTG
>JAFZYX010000205.1 GCA_017616055.1 Ruminococcus sp. | reverse complement strand
ATTGTTCAGGCATACCTAATGCAGCAACAATGGCTAAATATCCTATCAGAACTGATGCAGATGAAGAAGAAATAGCTCATATTGCTGAAGACCTTGAACTGAAGTATCCTCCCGGGGAAACTTTTGAATATTGTAATCTCGGTTATTGTATCCTTGCATATCTTGTTGAAACTGTAAGCTGCATTTCATTTGACGAATATGTTGTAAAAGAGATAATGCAGCCTATAGGTATGACACACAGCGGTTATGATCTGCCCGTAGCACAGGGATATTTATACTTCTGGAATACACTTAAACCTTACAATGATCCTCATGCAAAAGGTATTGAAGGCGAAGGGTATGCAGTAACAACTGCTTCAGACATGGCTTTATGGCTGAAGGCGCAGATGGGAAAGCTTGATCTTCCCGATAAGCTGGCAAACGCTATTGCTGCATCTCACGAAATAATCGAAGCGCATTATCCAAGTGACGGAATAAGAAGTGACTCATCTGACAGCAGTTATTTCAACGGCTGGTATATCTCAGATGACGGGATAATTGAACACGGAGGCTGGAATCCGACTTATAAGGCTCAGGTAATAATAGATCTAGCCAAAGAAACAGCCGTTTTTACAGATTGCAATTCTACGGCAAATACTCAATGGTATGCAATGAGAAGCTGCTTTGGAAAGCTTACCGGTCACAACGAATATACCGAAATAGTGAAGTGCGATATGTTGATAATCGACATCATTGCCTCTGTTATCTCAATCGCAGTTGCAGTAATAATGCTCTTTGCGCTGATAATGCTTCTTACGCAGAAAAAGCGGTTAACTAAGAAAAAAAGTTCTCCGAAAAAGGAAAAAGCCCTGCTTTGTGCAAGGCTTGTATTATTGATACCTCTGCTTTCCCTTTCAGTATCACTGCCATATATCCTTGGTGCCGTGATGGGATATCCTGGGTTTGGATATCAAAAGGTCTGGGCATGGGGCGGTCAGTCGGCTGTCGTTATGGGACTGTTTCTCGATGTATTGTTCATATTACTGATCATTACAAGTATTAAGCGATATATCATCAAAAGGCGCAACAGCTGAATTATCAGACTTGGAGACCGTCCGTTTAAGAATACTCGAATCAGTTTTCTCCGTTTTTCTTATTTTCTTTCATAGTGATTTCATTCATTACATTGTCCTGATGTGCTTCTATGGCTAATAAAATCAGTATGATGGCAAAAATAATTCCTGATACCGCCCATACGCAAAAAGCTATTATCCTAAACTGAAAGACGTATAACAGTATGCCTATAAGGCTCAGGATGCCAATGCATTTAAGCATCTTTGTACCCGGCTCCAGCATATTCAATTTATGCTTATATCTTTTTTCTTCGCCCAGTTTTTTCATTGTCATCTCCTGTAAATCAGAATATATCTATTTATGCAGAACGCAGTTATATCGAACAGCTGCCCCGTCGGGGTATTCAACGACGATTCTCTCATCTGAAAAGCCGCATTTTCGGTAGAAACCGATTGAATCGTCATCCGTTTGAGCTTTGACGCTTTCCAGATTCTCCGATTTCATTACACATTGTATCAGTTGTTTTCCAATTCCTTTACGGCGGGCGTTATCGGATACGGCTATTCCGATGATTTCAGCAGTATCTTCTAAAAGCATTAGGACCATCATGCCCATTTTCATGCCGCGATTCTCACATACAAATACTTTCACTGATGAATCGAGCAAATAGTCTTCCATCTGTGCTTTATAGTCCTCGTATTTCGGACGATACATACAGGAAGCATAGATCGCGAACGCTTCTTCTGACCGCAGCCAATTTGCATTCTCGCATAACATAATTCTCATAACCATCCTCACAAATTTCGATTTATGTTAGTTACAATTATAGCATAGCTAGGAGGAAAGGTCAATCGTACTGACTGCATGGTTCGTAATTGATCGTCATTGGACATAGATTTTCACCATCATAACGGAAATATAACGGAAACGGAGCTTATATCAAGCTCCGTTCAACTTTATTTTTAGTACGCAACATAGTCT
>JAFZYX010000204.1 GCA_017616055.1 Ruminococcus sp. | reverse complement strand
GACCGTACTGCTATTTGAAAAAAATGAAAAGCTTGGCAGGAAACTCAGAATAACCGGCAAAGGACGCTGCAATGTCACCAACAATAGCTCCACGGAGGAGCATATGAAGAATATTCCCGTCAATCCACGGTTTATGTACAGCTCATTTGCAAGCTTTGATGCTGAGAGTACCATGAGTTTCTTTGAAGAGCTTGGAGTTTCACTGAAAACCGAACGCGGAAACAGGGTTTTTCCTGTAAGTGACAAGGCAGATGATATCGCAGACGCTCTAGCAAGAGAAATGAAAAAACTGGGTGTAAAAGTCATTAAAAAACGCGTATCCAAGATACTCACAGAAAACAACGCTGTCTGTGGAGTTTTTGCAGAGGGCGAAGAATACCGCTCTCAATCAGTTTTAATCGCCTGCGGCGGCAAGTCATACCCTGCAACAGGCTCAACTGGCGACGGCTATACTCTTGCACAGGAGCTCGGGCACACGGTAACTGAACTAAAACCCAGTCTTGTTCCTCTCGTTTCTCCTGATAAGTTCTGCGCTGAAATGATGGGGCTTTCACTGCGCAATGTGACTCTGAATCTAATGGATGGCAACAAGTGCATATACAGTGAGCTTGGTGAAATGCTGTTCACTCACTTCGGTGTTTCAGGTCCTCTTGTCCTCAGTGCCAGCTCACATATACGAGATATGCAGACTAACAGGTACAGTCTCCTGATAGACCTGAAGCCTGCCTTGTCATCTGAACAGCTTGATGCCCGAATACAGCGTGATTTTGCAGAAAATCTCAATAGAGACTTTCAGAACGGTATACGTAAACTCCTCCCTGCAAAGCTTATTCCGGTTGCGGTAAAACTTTCGGGAATAGCTCCCGAGCAGAAAATAAATGGAATACCAAAGGAAGAACGTCGCAGATTCGGGGAGCTTATAAAGGCTTTCCGCGTTAGAATATCCGGATTTCGCCCCATAGATGAGGCGATAATAACCAGTGGAGGAGTCTCCACTAGGGAGATAAACCCTAAAACTATGGAATCAAAAATTGTCAGCGGCCTTTTCTTTGCAGGAGAAGTCATAGACGTTGACGCCTACACAGGCGGATTCAACCTCCAGATCGCTTTCTCCACTGCATATACAGCCGCAATGAATATGTAAAGCAAGCGCTGAGAACTTAAGATGATAACTATGTCAGCGTGTAAAAATGATATAAGGAAGGTAAAAATATGGGGTGTTTAGGTAATTTATTATGGCTGATTCTTGGTGGATTTGTCGGCGGACTCAGCTGGTTGGTCATAGGTCTGCTGTGGTGTATAACCATAGTAGGAATACCAGTAGGAGCACAGTGCTTCAAAATGGCAAAGCTTACCTTTGCTCCGTTCGGCAAAACGGTAGAATATGGCGGCGGTCCTGTACGGCTGCTGATCAATATACTATGGCTCATTTTCGGCGGACTTGCTATGGCTGCGGAATTTGCAATATTTGGTTTACTTCTCTGTATTACCATAATTGGAATACCATTCGGCTTACAGATGTTCAAGCTTGCTAAGCTTTCACTCATGCCTTTCGGCGCAGAAGTGAAGTGATACCGTATATTTCTATGAAAAATAATTTATCTCGGTCATTCTTCCGTTATGTATTTGAATTCACTGTTGCAGGATTTGTGGGCTGGATATATGAAGTTGTCACTGTATGGGTCATGTTTCATCGCTTTGACAACCGTGGAATGCTCCACCTTCCCATAATACCAATATACTCTTTAGGAGCATTCATGCTTCTTGCTATACTGCGAAAAAAGAGAAATCCGCTGATTATTTTCACAGCAGCAACTGTGATTACTACAGCTTTCGAACTTGGAGCTTCTTATCTTCTGGAATTCATATTCCATAAGCAGTTCTGGACGTATAAGACCTGGTATTTTTCCATACTCGACAGATCAAGTCTCATATCCAGCGCAATATTCGGCATAATGGCTGTGGGATATTTCTGGCTTCTTCACCCATTATCAAAGAAAATAAGCAATAAACTGCCTGAAGCCGTCTGCTTCGGCACTGGAATGTTCCTTTCAGCAGGGATACTCACCGATACTGTGATCTCCTTTGCTGAAAATCTTAGCAAATAAAGGGCTACAGCCCATAAATAAAGGAGTT
>JAFZYX010000025.1 GCA_017616055.1 Ruminococcus sp. | reverse complement strand
GCAATCTTATTTTTTTCCTGTTGTTCAGCTGTTTCAGCAGGCGGCAGACTACATAGACTTTTCAAATTCATCTTGCCGCTTGTACTGGATTCAGCAAACATTTTTGCTACTTTTTCTTCAGCTTCCCTGAGTTTTTCTTGCTTATCAACAGCATCCGAAACAATAGTTGATTCTGATGATACTGATGCACTTCCCTGCTTTATTTCACTTAAAAGCTTTTCATTTTCAGCATTTTCTGTTTCTTTATGCACGACAGTCCTTGAAGCAATAGGAACATCGCTGTAAGTCATGCTACTCCCCTTTTTCTTCGCACGATTGCTTTGAGTTTTAGCATTGGCGAACATTTTTGCCACTCGCTCTTCCGCTTCCTTGATTTTTTCCTGTTTATCAACAGTATCCGTAACAGTAGAAGCCTCTTGTGAAATTGAATCGCTTTCTTGCTTTATTTCATCCAAAAGCTTCTCAGCTTCTGACTTTACTTTTTCATTCTGAACAGCAGATCTTGATGCAATGGGAACATCACTGTAAGTCATGCTGCTACCCTTTTTCTTAGACCGTCTGCTTTGAGTTTTGGCATTCGCAAACATTTTGGCCACTCGCTCTTCCGCTTCACGCTTCTTTCTGAGTTGTTCATCCTCCTCGGAAGTATCTGGAGCTACGTTGAGTTCTTTATCATTATCCACCATATATTCACCCCTGTCTGTAAAAAAATTGGCGAAGCTTTCATAAGAATTATACCTCAAAAATACCTGTATGTCAATATAATCGCCGGCTGCATCTTTATAGTACATGCAGTCGGCAAAAAACATTTCTACAAGAAAGAAGCTCCCGAAAGCAGCATTACGCAGTCTTTCGGGAGCTTGCTCATATTTGATTGTCAGCCAAGAGAGCGCAGCTTCTTCTGAAGCTCTATCATATGGTTACGGCAGGCAGTTATTTCGCCCGTGTATTTATTGAACCATTCTACGTCCGTTTCGTCAGGTTGCTCCTGAAGCAGAATCGCCTGTACCAGAGCTGACTGCGAACGCGAACGCTTTCTCTCTATCTCCTTTATAGTGCTCATGCAGAGCTTTATTTCTTTTTTCAGACGTCTTTTTTCGCCCATGATAAAACCTCCTCTGCATCAATAGCCTTGCTTATCTACAGAATCTACCAATGCCTGCGCCTCATCGTAGCCCTTGTCAAGATCTTCGAGTATATCATTGATTGCCGTTTCCAGCTCATCAAGCTTTCCCTTCATCTGTTCGGGATACTTTATCAGGCAGGTGCTGACCTCGTTTATGGTCTTTTTTTCCTCATCGAGATCTTCTATAAGAAATACAAAGGCATTTGCGCCGCTTAAATCGCTTACTATACGCATATACCTAAGTTCCAGGTCACCCTCAGCATTTTTGTATGATTCTATGTCGGTAATCACATCCTGGAGACCTGTACGATACTGCTTTTTATATGTTTCCTGAACACGTTTGACTTCGTCCATGTAAAGAGCTATGAACACGAGCAGTGCCACAAATGTGATAAGAAACAGAACGATCGCACTAATCATTCTCCTTTTCATCAGTTTCTCTTGATTCACTCGTATTCACCTCGTTTTCGGGACTGTATCCGATCTCTTCAAGCCTTCGCTTCTCCTTTTCAATGGCCTCTCGCATTGCTGCCTCATGTTTCTCCTCAGGAGTGATCTTTTCCTTTGCAGCTACTTCTTTTCCGATTTTCACTACAGTCTTTGCCTCATAAAAAGATATGCAAGTCATTGTTATGACTACCAGTAGCAGAAGAAGCTTTCTTGCGTTTACAAATGAGTTCAGCCATATAAAGAATCTTGCCTTGCTCTTGTATTTTCCGACTATATTTTCTGGCTTTACAGAAACACTGTCATCAACCGGATTTGCGTCACCTCTTGTAATAAAACTTCCGTCATCGTTCTTTCCAACTATTCGGTGAGTCACAAGAAGTCCGCGTATATCACTCTGTTCAGAATAGAACGAGATTATATCTCCCTCAGCCAGAGTGCTTACATCGGTCTTTTCAACGATGATGTACTCACCTGTATATATGGAAGGCTCCATACTTCCTGTTACTACCCTAAGTATGCTCTTGCCGAACACATTCACAGCCTTGCCTCTTGCCGAACATACCATTACGTATATAACAAAAACAAGAGCTAGTACAGTAATAACAGCAACTATTATATTGGATATCTTGTTGGAGTTGTCCTCTTCTCTCTCCTCAGTTTCACTCTCCATAGCCTCAAGGCTCTCAGCGCTTTCACGTATGCTCTTTTCAAGCTCTGCCTTTTCCTTTTTACGGGTCTCAATAGCTCGGCTTATTCTTTCAAATACATTTACGTGATACGCCTTGTAGAGTCGCTTCATTTCCTTGTCTATAGCAAGTTGCTCCTCGGGAGTTCTAACAGGCGGAGTATACTGCGGCTTAGGCTTGTTCTTGTCAGCCTTGCGCTTTTTCAGTTTGAACTTAACATCACCTATAAAGCGCCTTAACCTGTAACTTGTAGCCTGTCCGTACTTCCTGTAGTAGACCTCCATATCCTTTCTTTCCTGCTTTTCGCGCTCCTTTTCGTCCAGCTTTGCCTGTTTTGCAGCAAGAAGCTGTCTATAGCGCGGATTATCGGTATCCTTAGGTATGATACCAAATACCACCGCAAACAGGTGCCTTATCAATCTGATAAGCACATATATCGGATTCCACGAATATTCGCGGTATATCTCCCTGAAAGGTTTGCTCTCGAAACGCTGTCTTTCAGCCTTAAGCCGCTGAGCACGTTCCGTTTCTGCACGTTCCTTTTCGCGCCGCTGCTGCTCAAGCTTCTTTCTTGCTGCAACAGCTCTAGGATCCTCAAAGACTTCGCTGTTCTCATCAGCTTCAAGCTCTGCCTTGACTTCCTCGATTTCTTCTTCTGTGACTTCTTCATAAGCTTGCTTTTCAAGCTCTTTCTCATCAGGCTCATTATGAAGAGTTTCCTCGTCGAGTCCCTCTGCTTCTCCAAGCTCGTTTCGTGCAAGCTCTTTATTACGGCG
>JAFZYX010000203.1 GCA_017616055.1 Ruminococcus sp. | reverse complement strand
ATTCTTGATATCAGCAACTGACTTACCCTGAGCTTTAGCGAGTGCCTCAATGTCAGCTTCCTCAGTAGGAACGAATTCGTGGAGAGGTGGATCCAGGAAACGGATAGTAACTGGGCAACCCTCGAGAGCTTCATAGAGAGCCTCGAAGTCGCTCTGCTGCATTGGTTCAATCTTAGCGAGAGCAGCTTCTCTTCCTTCAACTGTATCAGAGCAGATCATCTCACGGAAAGCAGCGATTCTGTCTGCTTCGAAGAACATGTGCTCAGTACGGCAGAGACCAATACCCTCAGCACCAAGTTCTCTTGCCTTCTTAGCGTCAGCAGGAGTATCAGCATTTGTACGAACCTTAAGAGTTCTGTACTTGTCAGCCCAAGCCATGATTCTACCAAACTCGCCAGCAATCTGAGCGTCTACAGTAGCGATAACGCCATCGTAGATATTACCAGTTGTACCGTCGATTGAGATATAGTCGCCTTCCTTGAAGGTCTTTCCGCCGAGCTCAAACTTCTTGTTAGCTTCATCCATCTTGATTTCGCCGCAGCCTGATACACAGCACTCACCCATACCACGAGCAACAACGGCAGCATGTGATGTCATACCACCACGAACTGTGAGAATACCCTGAGCAGCCTTCATACCTGTGATATCTTCAGGTGAAGTCTCAAGACGAACGAGAACTACCTTTTCGCCCTTAGCAGCCCACTCAACAGCATCGTCAGCTGTGAATACGATCTTACCGCAAGCAGCTCCTGGTGAAGCACCGAGGCCCTTGCCGATAGGAGTAGCAGCCTTGAGAGCCTTTGTATCGAACTGTGGGTGGAGAAGTGTATCGAGGTTTCTTGGGTCGATCATTGCAACAGCTTCCTGCTCTGTCTTCATGCCCTCATCAACGAGGTCACAAGCAATCTTGAGAGCAGCCTGTGCAGTTCTCTTACCGTTTCTTGTCTGGAGCATATAGAGCTTCTTGTTTTCAACAGTGAACTCCATATCCTGCATATCATGATAGTGATTTTCGAGAGTCTGGCATACTTCCTTGAACTGAGCGAAAGCCTCAGGGAATGTTTCAGCCATCTGCTGGATAGGCATAGGAGTACGAACACCAGCAACAACGTCTTCGCCCTGTGCGTTTGTGAGGAACTCACCCATGAGCTTCTTCTCACCTGTAGCAGGATCACGTGTGAAGGCAACACCTGTACCACAATCGTCACCCATATTACCGAATGCCATTGACTGTACGTTAACAGCAGTACCCCATGAGAAAGGAATATCGTTATCACGTCTGTAAACATTAGCTCTTGGGTTGTCCCATGAACGGAATACAGCCTTGATAGCACCGATGAGCTGCTCCTTAGGATCGTCAGGGAAGTCTGTACCGATCTTAGCCTTATACTCTGCCTTGAACTGGCCAGCGAGCTCCTTGAGGTCGTCAGCGTTGAGCTCAACGTCCTGAGTTACGCCCTTCTTAGCCTTCATCTCGTCGATAAGCTCTTCGAAATACTTCTTACCAACTTCCATAACTACGTCAGAATACATCTGGATGAATCTTCTGTAGCAGTCCCAAGCCCATCTTGGGTTATTTGATTTTTCTGCGATTGTGTTAACAACTGTCTCGTTGAGACCGAGGTTAAGGATTGTATCCATCATACCAGGCATTGAAGCTCTTGCGCCTGAACGAACAGAAACGAGGAGAGGATTCTCCTTATCGCCGAACTTCTTTCCTGTGATTCCTTCCATTTTAACGATATACTCGTTGATCTCAGCCATAATCTCGTCAGAGATTCCGCCGTCCTCGTAATACTGAGTACAAGCCTCTGTTGTAATGGTGAAACCCTGAGGAACAGGGAGACCGATGTTAGTCATCTCAGCGAGGTTAGCGCCCTTACCGCCGAGAAGCTCTCTCATGTTGGCATTACCCTCTGAGAAAAGGTAACAATACTTATTTGCCATTGGTGTATACCTCCATTTTTTACATTACCGGACGCTTGTCCCGAGGGACATCATCCGAGTTAAACATATTATAACACATTAAAGAAAAAATTACCATATTTGTGATGACAAAAATAAGCCGTTAAAAATGCTATATTTGTACAAAAATCAACAAAGCGGAGCGCTTTTCGCAAAAAACACTTGCATTTACAGCTAAAGTGTGTAAAAATAGGTGTATGAGTGCACGAAAGGAGAACGTGAAATATGAAAAAACTTACAGCGTTGTTTATGGTATGCATTATGGCGGTATGCACCGCTTCGTGTAGCCAAAAGTCAGGTGATGAAAAGAGCGGAGATAACGTAGCTCAAACAGAGGCTGAGACAACTATTTCTGCGGATGCAGAAAAGGTCCTCAAGGACTTTGCAGAAAGTAGTGTATCAGGCGAAGTTGACACGATGTTAAGGTGTATGTACCCTGAGGTCATGATAGAGGGAATTGAAAGTTCAGGCATGAAGCAAGAATTTGCTGCAGCTATGAGCTCAGGCGTAGGTGGAACACTTAAGACTTTCAGCACAGACAGTGGAAAAAAGTTGAGTGATGAGGCTATAAAGTCCGCAAAGCAGTATTTTGATGCTTTTGCTATTGGTTTGCAGATAAATGGCAAGAATTATCAGATAAAAGATGGTTATGGCGTCAACGTCAATATTGGTATAGAAAAAGACGGTGAGACAAGTGAGTTTACTGATCCAGTAACGGTAGTTCTGATTGATGGGGACGGATGGAAGCTCATACCTGCATCAGAGGATTATCTTCTAAGCATGACGCAGCAATCGACTGAACAGGCAGAGCTGACAACACAGGAGCAGGAGGCATCACAGCCTGCGTCGCAGGAATAAGTTTTGCGACTAATTGAGGAGGTATAAAACATGAATAAAGCTGTAATTTTAGCGGGTGGACAGGGCAAGCGAATGAAGGCGGAAATGCCCAAGCCACTTTTCAAGGTTCTTGGTGAGCCTATGCTCCATTGGGTAATAACTGCCTGTGAGAGTGCAGATATAACTGATATCTGTGTAGTAAAGGGCTTCAAAGGGGAAATGATAGACGAGTATCTAGGCAAGAAGTACACAACTGTTCTTCAAGCTGAGAGGCTTGGCACAGGACATGCTGTACAACAGGCTATACCGTTTCTTGAGAACGATACAAGCGGAAATACTCTTGTGCTTTGCGGTGATGCTCCGTTTATTGATGAAGAGACTATCAGGAACTCGCTTAAAACGCATGAAGAACAGGGAAATTCCGTGACTGTCATTACTGCCGAACTTGAAAATCCGTTTGGCTACGGAAGAATAATCCGTAGTGCAAAGGGAATAAGCGGAATTGTTGAGCAGAAGGACGCAACTGATGAGCAGAAAGCGGTAAAGGAAGTTAATTCTGGTGCTTACTGGTTCAGAACTGCTGATCTTGTAGAACTCCTAGGTAAACTTGACAATAACAATGCTCAGAATGAGTACTACCTGACGGATACAGTTTCTATAGCAATTTCCGAAGGCAAGAATGCAGGAGCTTTCAAATCTGACAACGCTGATATAATAAAAGGTGCAAATGACAGAAAGGATCTGCTTGAGCTCAATACATATGCAAGAATGGCTGTTATCAATAAACATCTTGCGAATGGTGTGGAATTTACCTGCACTGACGGCGTTGTTATCGAGCGCAGTGTTGAGATAGGCGTGGGAACAGAGATACTTCCTAACACCATTCTTAGAAGCAATACATCGGTTGGCCAAAATTGTGTTATCGGACCAAATACTTTGGTTGAGAATTGTAAGATAGGCGATGAGGTAAGTCTCAATACTGTTCAGGCATATGATTCTGTTATAGAATCGGGTGTAAATATCGGACCTTATGTACATATCCGTCCAGACAGCCTTATCAGATCTGAGGCTAAGATTGGTGATTTTGTAGAGATCAAGAATTCAACTATCGGCGAAAAAACTGCTATCGCACACCTTGCATACGTTGGGGACAGTGATATCGGAAAGCGCGTGAATATCGGTTGCGGAACTGTTACTGTAAACTACGATGGTATCGCAAAGAGCCGTTGTGTTATCGGTGATAACTGCTTCGTGGGTTGCAATACTAATCTTATAGCTCCTGTAAAGTTGGGAAAAGCTGTTTATACAGCTGCTGGAACCACAGTTACAAGAGATGTTCCTGATTATGCTCTTGCTATTGACAGAGGAGTTATGAAGATAAATGAGGGGTACACTCTTAGGAAGCTCAAGACGAAGCTTGGAAAATAAAATAAAATAATTCCCGCAGCACATGCCACTCGGAGTGGTTTGCACTGTGGGAAAGAAAAAAGGTCTGCTCGCTGGCAGACCTTTTTATATATGGTATAGAACGAAAACAGCAAAATAATAACGACCTTCATTGACACCCTCTCAATAGCCAATCAAGGTCGCTATCAGGTGACGCCGAGCACCCTCTATACTCAAACGTCATTTACGGCCGGCACAAATTCCGCAGTGCCTTATACCTGTTTGCTATGCTGCCACGACTGCGCTAACGTATCAAGCGTCATTAAACTGCTTTAGGCGATTAAACATATTATAGGCATTAATGTTTAATAACAGTTGTGAATAGTCAGAAGTCTAGTGAAACTGAATGGATGAAATTAGGATTCGGCGGAGTTTAAAACCGAATCGAGCAACACAGGATATAATTGCCGATTTTGTTACAGGACACATAATATATCTTTACATTATTATGTGGTGGTAGAGAAGCCGATTTTTCGGCACATTTCTCTTCCAACAATTGT
>JAFZYX010000202.1 GCA_017616055.1 Ruminococcus sp. | reverse complement strand
TCCTCAATAAGCAACGTTCTCTAAAACTTTCAATTTTCTATTATCAAAAATGAAAAATGAGAGGGTAAATTTGAGGAGGCGCAAAAGCATCGCCGCAAGTCGGTCGATGTTCATAGCGATAACGCTGAGAGCTATCGATGCTTTTGTTGTATCTTCTCTTTTTGTAAGCAGCAGACCAAGACCGAATTTGCGCTTCGCGAGGCTGAACTTTCGCTCCACTTCTATTCGGTCGGTATTATTGTAATAACGTCAGTCCTTCACATTTAGAAAAGATTATAGCAAGAAATAAGTGTCCTGTCAGACCTGATCGTATTGCTGATAGGAAAACTCGATATCATTCTGCTATTCCCTTCAACTACAGACTATCATAATTCTTCGATTATGTCAATCTTTTTCAGGCAGATCTCGGATCTGTCGTTTCGTCATGTATTTTTTGCGAATGTAACAGCAGGAGTATGTCTGGTCATATTCCAAACATACTCCTGTTCTTTTTCGTATTTGATTAGCTTAATGACATTAGCCTCAAGGGCGGTTCACTATTACTTCCTATGTGTCATAAAATCATTCGGGGATCTATGATACTCAACGGCTGCTTCGAAGACTATGCTTGATGTTCTCGTTAATGAAGAATGGGACAATATCGTTGGCGAGGCACTGTTTCAGTGGTAAGACTTTCCTTGACTTTTGACTTCTGATAGTGTAAAATATAAGTAAATAATATGTATAATGCTGTGAAAAAATGAATCAAACCGATGATAGGAAATATAAAGAAATGAGGGAAAACTATGAAGAAAGTTGTATCATTTATCGCGACAATTGCATTTGCAGGTTCTTTAACTGCATTCAATTCTGTGCCGCTCATAAGTTCAGCGATCAGAGCTATTACCTTCGTCGAAGATGGTACATATGAGCTTGGCGGAGACTCGTCTTTAGAGTACAAGGTCACCAGCCATGGCGAAGTGTATATCACAGGCTGCCAGGGCACTGCCTCAGAGGTTGAGATACCATCTGAGATCAACGGCAAAAAGGTAAATACCATAGCAAGCAGTGCGTTCAGAGATCATACGGAACTGACCTCGGTCACTATACCTGACAGCGTTACGGATATCGTAGGCGGAGCTTTTCGGGGATGTTCAGGTCTGACTTCCGTAACCATTCCCGATAGCATTCCATATATCAATGATAGTACTTTCAAGGATTGTACACATTTAAAGTCTGTTACCCTGCCTGAAAACATTCGCTATATAGGATTTAACGCTTTTGAAAACTGCACTGAATTGGATACTATAAATTTTCCTGAGAATATCGAGAATGTTCTGCGTGACGCTTTCAAGAATACAAAATGGTACGACGATCAGCCTGACGGATTGGTTATCGCAGCACACGTTTTATATAATTATAAAGGCACAATGCCTGAGAATACATCGGTAGAGATACCGGAGGGGGTCAGGACTATCGGTTTTAACGCATTCGAGGACTGTACAAATATGACCTCTGTTACAATACCCGAGGGCGTTACTGACATAGGCTCATATGCTTTTAAAGGCTGTACGGGACTTATCTCGTTAACTATTCCAGGTGATGTTAAGATGCTAGGTGCTGCTGCGTTTGCGGATTGTACAGGTCTGACTTCCCTCACTCTCGATGAGGGCGTTGAAAATATTCAGAACGGAGCTTTTGATGGCTGTACAGCGCTGAATTCGTTAAATCTCCCGAAAAGCCTTAAGATAATTTGCTCATACTCTTTCAGTAATTGTAAAAGCCTGACCGAAGTATCTATTCCCGAGGGAGTAGAGTATATTATGAATAATGCCTTTACGGGCAGTTCAAATCTGGCAAAGGTAACTATTCCTAAGATCAAAGAAGCAACTGAGGGGATAGATACAATTGAATATGATGTATTTCTCAATTGCAGCCCAAACATGACTATCTACGGATATAAGGGGACTTTGGCTGAAAGGTACGCAAATGATAACGGCATTAGATTTTCTGCCCTTGATCCTGATACGACTCAGAAGACTGTCACAACTACAACAGCTGCCACTTCAAATACCAATTCGCCTAAAACAGGTGACAGCGATATTGTTGGATTGGAGGCTATAGGCATTGCAGCAGCGGCAGTTCTTATTTTTAGCAGAAAAAGAAAAACATAAGATATGAATAATTACACGAAAGTCCCCGCAGTTGCGTAATGTCATTAAGCTAAGGAAAAGTCAAATAATCACAGGAATCAAAAATTCCTGTGATTATTTTTTATGTATATAATGTAAATTTTTGCAAAAAGGTATTGACAAAAAGCCGAAAATGTGCGGCGAAGCCAATCAGATATACACATCTGATTGGAGGGACTTATCTTGCAGAATTACTGTAATATCGTCAAAAACAAGCTTAATATGCTTATTCGGAACATGGAGAAAAACAACTCGGATTTCGTAGTGGATCCTAAGAGAGATTTTGTCCGTAAAAGTGAACTGTCTTTTTCCAAAACCATGAAATTCATTCTTGGTATGGGAAGCCGGTCACTTGGCAGTGAACTTATGGAGTTTTATGGTCTTGATCAGAAATCAGTCTCAGTTTCAGCTGTTGTACAGCGAAGAGCAAAGATACTTCCGGCTGCGTTTCAGCATTTGTTCCATAAATTCAACGAGGCATTTTCACAGACACATTTCTTCCATGGATACAGACTTTATGCTGTAGATGGTTCTGATATCCATATTCCCACTATCCCTGATGATCACAGCACTCATTACAACGCCAATGTCAATTCAAAAGGCTACAATCTTATGCATCTGAATGCCATGTATGACCTTTTGAACCGAAGATATACCGATGCTGTTTTACAGGACAGCCGTTGTGAAAATGAGCATACCGCTCTCATAAGTATGGCTAAAAACGTGAAGTGCGAGTCAATTATTGTTGCGGATAGAGGATACGAATCCTACAACACGATCGCTCATCTTGAAAATTACGGCTTGAAATATGTTATCCGAATCAAAACAACGGCAGGTATTGCTCAGAAATTCAATATTCCGGTCAATAAAGAGACAGACTTTACTGCTGATATTCTGCTCACAAGAAGACAAACTAATGAAGTTAAATCGAATCCTGAAATCTACCGTTATCTTGCACCATTTTCAACTTTTGACTTTCTTCCGAAAGGCTCAAAGGATACCTATTCTCTGAAATTCCGGATCATAAGGATCAGGATATCTGAAAATAATTATGAAACTCTTGTTACCAATCTCCGGGATGATGAGTTTTCTGCAGATGATATCAAGAATATCTACAAAATTCGCTGGGGTATTGAAACCTCATTCAGAGAATTGAAATATCATGTTGGTCTTATTGCTTTTCATTCAAAGAAAAAGGACTGCGTGATACAGGAAATCTTTGCAAGTCTGATCATGTATAACTTATCTATGCTGATCACCGAAAATATCGTCATAGATGAGGATAAGCATAATGATTACCATTACAAAATCAATTATGCCGTTGCTATACACGCCTGCATCAAGTTCTTTCGCTCTTCTCACGCAGATCCTTCGCTTTTGGAAGACTTGATAGCAAGAAACAAGTGCCCTGTCAGACCTGATCGTTTTGCTGATAGAAAAACTCGTTACCATTCTGCTATCCCCTTCAATTACAGGTTATCATAATTCTTTTCTTGTGTCAATATTTTTTCTGGCAGATCTCTGATCTGTCTTTTCGTGCTGCCTTTTTTCAATAAATACTATCAGGAGTATGCTCGTTTATTTTCAAACATCCTCCTGATTCCTTTTCATTATTCGATTAGCTTAATGACATTACCGCAAAAGCGGGAGCCATTATTTTAATAATATTATTACAGTTTGAATGCAGTTTTCTTTCCTTATTTCACACACCACCTAATGCCTTTAGCAATACGCATCTCAGGCTCATTAAAGTGTCCGCCTTCGTTCCATTCAAGGATATGACGGGACACATTTTCATCTTTGCACACAAGCTCATACTGCCTGCGAGTGCAGTCCCCCACAGTCGCCATAATGCGGTCACGAGCCTTTTCCTCACGGTCGCCGAGGCTGAGATATACGGAACTGTTCTGCGGAGCGGTAAAGCTCTCGGCGTAGCTTATCCAGTCCCCGAACCACAGCGAACCAGAACAGCTTATAACTCCGCTGAATGCCTGACTTTCATAGAACGCCCACAGGCTGAAAAGTCCTGCGAGAGAGTATCCGCAGAGGATGCGCTCGCCCGTCAGAGCGTACTCTTTTTCACAGTAAGGAATGCAATCATTCAGAAGCCAATCCAGTGTTTTACGTCCACCGCCTGAGAATGACATCTTTTTGTTGAGAGTGAACTCCCACGGTGAGAAATCTGAGTTCCAGTCCTCGACCTCGTAAACGATATAGTTGTACTTCACGTCCTCGCAAAGCGCGAGGACTTTTTCAATAGTCTCGGAGCTGTTCTTCATCTCGCCCCAATATATCGTAGGAAGTTCAGCTCCATTTATTATGATATGGCAGGTCCTGCCGCTGATCTCAACAGTTTTCATTTTTTCTCCATATACACAAATTCAAGTTCATCGTTCACAGCTTTCCGAGCAAATATCGTATAGCCCAGCTTCTGATATAGACGTATATTATCAAGACTTCTGGTACTTGTGAAAAGCTCGTAACGCTTATCGGGAAAGCATTTTTCTATCTCAGACAGAAGCATTGTCCCGTAGCCTTTATGGCGGTGATTGGGGTGTACCATAAGCTTGCCGATATAAACTGTTCCGTCGCTTTCTTTTGCACGAACTGAGCCGATAATAGTATTCTTGTCATCGACCATTTTCAGTATAATACCACTGTTAAACTCCTCAACAACTTCATCGAGAGTCTGCTTCAGTGGAGGAATGTCTCTGCTTCCGAACAGGTCAGCCTCGCTCTGATATGCAAGGTACTGAAGTTGTAATATCTCTTTAAGGTCGCTGAGTTCTGCTTTCTTAATTCCACACATACAAAACCTCATTTATATTATTTAACATCTAAGAATTTCTCTATAACACTCATTATCTCTTCAAGGCGCTTACCGCCGATACCTTTGATTTTGCTTAACGCTGCCTCAAGAGCAGGAAGATCAATTGTTTTACCCTGTTCTCCGAGCAGCTGATCACCGTACTGGATAATGAACTTGGTAAGCTCCTCTCGGTTCATTTTCTTGATCTTTCGGTAAGTGTCCCTGTCGATGATCTCTTTCTGTTCCATATATAGCTCCTTATTCGTTTCTTGTAACCTATTATACCATATCACCTATACAATGTAAATACGTGAAACAGAAATGCTCAATTAGCGTTATTCCATATATGTAACCTTGACTTTGGGCTACTGTGCAGTGTATAATATGGATAGTAAGCAGGTTGCTACGATAATCAAAGTTTATGGGGGTAGATTAGCAATGACGTGTCCATATTGCAATAATGAGATGGAACAGGGAATCATCCAGAGTCCTCATGAGTTGTCCTGGAAAAGAGGAACCAAAAGACCAGTACTGGGG
>JAFZYX010000201.1 GCA_017616055.1 Ruminococcus sp. | reverse complement strand
TGATATAATCATCCAGCTTGGAAGGTTCAGGGATAAGAGCAGAAAAGTCATAGAAATAACGGAAGTGGCCGGTTTTGAAAACAATGAGGTTGTACTGAATCCTTGCTTTAAGTTTGTGGAGGAGGGTGAAAAAAATGGCCGTGTTACCGGGTGTCTTAAAAAAGTCGGGGACGGACTTAAAAACACGGAGAAGCTCATCAGTGCCGGATTATGATGAGTTTACCTTTACACGGAGTGAACTGTTAAAAAATATCCTTATCCCATCGGGGATGATCGTATTTCTCGCTTTACTCTGTTATAACAATATATTCTTCGCAGTTCTGCTTCTTCCCTATATCCCATATCATCTTGCGGTAACGAGAAAGAAACTTAAAGAAGGAAGAAAATGGAAGCTGAACATGCAGTTCAGGGACTGCATAAATTGTATCAGCAGTGCATTGGAATCAGGATATTCCATAGAAAACGCACTGAAGGAAGCATATACGGACATGAAGCTCTCCTATGCGGAGGAAGACCTTATCATGGTGGAGATGAAAGGGATCATTTCGGCTGTGGGGAATAACAGGACTGTTGAGGATGTATTTCTGGATTTTTCAAACAGGAGCGGAGTGGATGATATAAAAAGCTTCGCTGATATATTTGCTACGGCAAAAAGGACCGGCGGTAATCTGATACTTATCATTAAATCGACCGCGGATGTTATACATACGCGTGTTGAACTGAAAAGAGAACTGCGTACGGTCATAGCTTCAAAGAAATATGAAGCTGATATTATGAAACTTATCCCATTCGGAATACTGATATACCTTAGGGTATTTTCGCCGGATATGGTGGCGGCTTTATACGGTAATCTGTTCGGGATAGCTTTTATGACGGTAATACTTGTGTTATATCTGCTGCTTTGCAGGATTTCCGATCATGTTGTAAAAATCGAATTGTAAAGGAGGGGAAAATGTATTTATTGTTGGCAGTACCGATACTTATACTGACCGGAGCCGCTTTCTGTTACAGGAGGGACGCTTCCTTTAACGGACTCGACAGTAACGAGCATCCTTTAAAAGCCCTATATCCTCTTGCCTCTGTTTTATACGACATTATAAAAAAGAATAAAAAAGAGGAAATATTCGGGAATACTGATGTATTACGGGAGATATATGTCGATGAACACCCCGAAAGTGCTCAGAAAAAGCAGGGATGTAAATGTATAGCTTCGGTTTTGGCGGTACTTGGAGTGACATTTTTTGTATGCTTTCTTTATACCTTTTCGCGTGAGCATATCTTGACGGGTGGTAATCATCTGAAAAGAAATGAAGCCGGAAAAGGTGATGAAAAGTACAATCTGATCCTGGACAGTATCCTTACCGACAGACAAAATTTTACTGTCAGGGTCAGTGAACGTGAGCTTAAAGGAGAGGAACTTGAGAAGCTTAAAGCAGATGCACAGTATTATATAGATAAAATGATATTTGATCAAAATGAGTCAGCCGAATGCGTGCGGGGGAAAATTAACCTTATATCCGAAATCCCGGGCACCTCGGTAAAAATAAAATGGACGGATGACAATTCCTGGTTTTTAAGCGTTGATGGTAAAGTAAAGAACAAGGATTATACCGAGCCTGTACCGGCTACCCTGCACGCAGTACTGACTTATTTTGACGAAGCATGGGACTATGATCTGGAGATAATGATATATCCTCCCGAAGTGACGGAAAAGGATATATTTCTGGATGAATTAAACAAATCACTTGAAGAAGCGGATATGTCAACAAGGACGGAAAAATATTATGAGCTGCCGCTTAAAGTGGGTGATAAGGAGCTGTCATGGGAAGAGGAGGAAGACAACACTTCCGTCATGTTCCTTTTTATCGGGTTGATCGCCGCGGGGGCGGTACTTCCGGCGATGAAACAGGATATACGCAAGAAACAGAAAAAACGTACAGACCAGATGATGCAGGATTACCCGGATATCATAAGTAAATTCGTAATGCTGATAACGGCAGGGATGACATGCAGAGGAGCCTGGAACAAGATCTGTTCGGATTATTTGAAAAAGAAAAAAAGAGATGAAGATGGAAAAGGGAAAAAACCGGGTAACAAAAAGATAAGCATAAGGTTTGCATATGAAGAAATGCTTATATCTGACAGGGAGATGCAGTTGGGGATACCGGAGGTAAAGGTGTATGAAAGATTCGGCACCAGATGTTCGGTACCGGCATATAACAGATTCGGTACACTTCTTGCCAGAAATATAAAAAGAGGAAGTGCCGGTATCATAGAGATACTTGAATCCGAATCTAAGGAGAGTTTTGCTGAACGTAGGGAAAACGTAAGGAAAAAGGGCGAGGAAACCGGAACAAAGCTTTTGCTTCCCATGTTCGGGATGTTGATCCTGGTCATCGCTATAGTGGTGGTACCTGCCTTCAGCTCGTTTTAAAAGGAGGAAAAATGTACAGTAAACGTTTGGATAATATATTGATCGATATGAAACAGGAAGAAAAAGAGAACAATGCAGTCGGACTATTGAGTGACAACAGGGGTATCGGTGTGGTGGAGATCGTGTTGATACTTGTCGTTTTGGTGGCACTTGTGATCATATTCAAAGATAAGATAATCGAGATAATCAATAAGGCATTTGAATCTATTACGTCCGGTACAGATTCACTGTGATGCAGATACGAAATATATGGGTGAAAAGAGAACGGAAGGGACTATCTGTGTATTTTTGGCATTAGTCCTTGTATTGATACTCTCACTTATACTGGTTTTTTTGGAGGGAGCCAGAAGGGCTGCGTCAGCGTCCTATGCACAGATGCTGCTTAAAACCTCCACAGAGTCGGTGCTCGGAGAATACTTCGGACCTCTTCTTGAGGAATACCATATTTTTGCTCTCGATACAGGATTCGGAAACAAGACACAGGATGTGGATGAATTGGAACGTAAACTTGAAAAATACATGGGAGAAAATGTTTGGAATTTTCAACTTGCGAGTATTAAAGCATACGGACTTCAGAAACTGATGGACAGAACGGGAAACGAGTTTATCACACAGGCTGTTGAGTATGAAAAGTACGGAGTGGCGGAGGATGTTATTGAAGAATTATTTGACAGACTAAAGTCCTTGGGAAATCAGAAAACCATTACAAAAATCATGGAACGAAAGATGGATATCGAGGATGAACTGTCAGTGATTGACATGTACACCCTGGAGCTAATGAGGATTATAGACGGAGTAAATCTGACCCTTGGGACAAAAGCATCTTCGCTTTTGGGATATACCATTGAAGATAAATTCATCAAACGTTTCTTTGTGGGAGATGTGAGTATGAGTTCGACCGGGATCAATAAACCGTCGGTATACGAAAAGCTTATGGTCAGGTATCTTGATCCGGTGAAAATGGTAGAAAAATACGAAGAAAGTCTTAAGGAATATAAGAAGAAGCTTGATGAGTCTGCAGAAAGCAGGAGGGAACTTGCCGTTTTGGAGGAGGAAGAAAAAAACAGTAAGTCCTCATACAAAGCTAAGGAAGAGGAACTTGAGACTGCTGAGAATGAGCTTGAGACCATACTGGAAAGTATAGCAGGTTATGAAGAAGAGATACGACAGGCGGAAGCATCGGGTGACAAAAAGAAGGCAGAAAGAGTAAGAAAGAAAAGAACGCCCCAGATAGAACGTGCAAATAAAAAAGCTGAAGAATATAAAACAAAAACAGAAGAACTCACAAAAGAGATACCGGAACTAAAACAAAGGGCAGAAGAAGCAGAGAAAAAGGCGGATGAACTACGAAAACGTCTGTCGGAAATACTAAAGCAGATAGAGCAACAAGCAGCCCTTTGCAGGGGACAGGCGGGTGCTTTAAATATGCTTTTCTCAGATACTCTTTCAGGACTGACGGAAGTACGCAGGATAGTTGATGATGTGGGAAGACAGCAGGAGATGGTAAGACCGCTTGTAGACGGATATGAAGAGGTGTTAAAAACGGTCGACCCGATCTTAAGCAAGGACATGAAGGAAGGACTCACGGATTCACTTGATTATATGAAGGCGTATATCGGACGAGGGGACGGAAGGATAAAGACCACTGACTTTGCCGGGATAAAAAGAACAGCCGAGTATGATATCGAAGTACTGAACAGTGTTGATACTGGTGTATTTATATGGCCGGAGGATGACAGTCCTGAAAGCATTGCGGACAGGATAGAAAGGGTTAAGGGAATAGGTGATACCATTAAACGATTCAGCTATTCCGGGTTTTCGTTTGATTATTCCGAACTAAAGGAAAGCGTGATAGAAAACAAGCTTGTTGCGGAGTTTGAAAGCAATATAGCAGACGGCTATTTAAAACTGTTTATAAAAAGCGGTACCGAGATCTCGGAGAATTCTCTTATATCGGAACTGTTGCCGAGCCTGTGGTATGAACTTGAGGAAAACGGAGAAGCAGACGGGGAAGGATTAAAGGATCTGAATGAAAAAAGCGGCGGAGAACTGCTTGAAAGTGCAGATGAGGATTCAGGTCTTTCTGCGATAGCTGAGCTTTTTGAGAATGGGCTTGAAGCCGGTGGCAGAAAATTCCTGTCTGCGGCATATATGGTGCACCATTTTAAAAGCTTTGCAGATAAGAGCGTAAAGGGTGATACGGTACTCGAGTATGAGTTGGAGTATATTCTTTCCGGATTTATGACCGACAAGGCAAATCTGTCTGCCGCAGCAACAAAGATAATGCTTTTACGTCTGGCACTGTGTACGGTCTATACCATGAGTAACAGTAAACTGCGTGCACAGGCAGGTGCACTGGCGGCTTCAATAGTTGGATTCACCGGACTTCCTTTTCTTATAACCATAGTCAAGTATCTGATACTTTTTCTGTGGGCAGCGGCACAGGCGGTAATAGAGACTGCAGCCATCATGCGCGGGAAAAAGGTGCCCGTAATACCGAATGATAAAAGCTTCTGCCTGACACTGGCGGAACTGCCGGCATTTGCATCTTTGGTATCTGAGAAGGCGGATAATTTTAATGAATCGGAAGTTTATCTGGATTACGAAAACTATCTATTGGTACTGTTACTGCTTGAAGGACAGAAAACCCAGGCAGCCAGGGCAATGGACATAATCCAGGAAAACCTCCGGTATAAATATGATGAGGATTTTCTGATCAGTAATGCAGTCACGGGTTTTTCATGTGACGCAGTATTTGAAGCTCCGGTTGTTTTTTCGAAAGTTCTGTCCGGATTATGGGAATCGGATGGGTATACAAGAGTAAAAGTCAGTGACAGTGTGGCGTATCACTGATCTGTAAACTACCGGATACGGCATCTGTTTTGACGGCTATATTATTCGTGTAAAAGCAAAACTACTCTCTACTGTTAATCATGTCACAAAAGTCTGATCGGAAGGAGTTTTTATGTCAAAGCAGATGCCGCATCCGGTAGTTAGCAGGAAAACTGAAGGAAAGAAAACAAAGGCTTCGATAACGGTTGAGGCTGCACTTGCTTTCCCTGTTTTTTTCTTTGCCTGTATGGCTATGTGCTACCTGTTTATATTTATAAAAACACAGTACATAGTAGAGAGGGAAATGTATACTGTGGCACGTGAGCTCAGTGCATACGGAACGCTAATAGAACCTGTAGCTGAATTAAGGAACAGTGTTTTGAAAGAAGCGGAAGATACACTGTACGGAAAAGATTCGGCAAAGGCTCTTGCGGCGCATGCAGTGGAGGCAGTGTCAGCCCTTCTTCCCGAAACAAACGGGTTCAGTATCAAGAACTTTGTAACAGCAACAGCGGACAGTATACTTCTTGAGTCAATATTGGGTTCGTATTTCCCGGAAGAAGTATTTAAATATATAGACGGTGGCAGTTCAGGTCTTAATTGTGACGGAAGTATATTGTTTGACAGGGATAAATGCCTGGTCATGAAATGCAGTTACAGTTTCAAAGTGCCATTGGTACTATTCCCTGATATATCCATCTCTGTACAGCACAGTATAAGATACAGATATTTTACCGGGACAAAGGTAGAATCCCTGCTTGAAGAAGTTAAGCCTGACGAAGAAGTTAACGAAGAGAAAAAAGAAGAAGAGGAAAAAGTACTCATAACAGATACGGGATATTGTTATCACTACATACATGCTTGCCCGGCATTAAATGTCCGCCCTAAGAAGGTAGCATTCAGCAACGTGACGGCACTGCGTAATGATGGGGGAGCAAAGTATTATCCGTGTGAGTTCTGTGTAAAAAATAAACCTGAGCAGGATGAATGTTATATTACTCCCGATGGTGACAGATATCATTTTGACGGGAAATGCCAGGGACTTAAGAGGACAATACTGACCGTCGGTATATCGGAGGTCGGTAAAAGAAGGGAGTGCAAACGGTGTAAGAGCAAGAAGGGGACCGAGGATCTGTGATGCGAGTGTTTTTATATATTGTTTTAGGGATTTATATGGCTTTTCTGGCTTTTGAAGACATAATGAAAAAGACGATCCCGGTGTCATTTTTATGGTTGGGGATATTGTTTATACCGGTCGGTCTTCTTACCGAAGGAGGAAGCTTCTCTCTTACGGATAATGCCCTCGGTATCATCCCGGGAGCCGTATTGTTAGTCATATCATATGTGAGCAGGGGACAGATTGGTATCGGAGACGGAGTATTGGTGGCACAGGTAGGAGCGTCACTTGGACTGGAAGTGATCGTAAGGATACTGACTGCTGCACTTTTGCTGATAACCGCTTTTTCTGTGATCATGCTTATCTTCGGTAAGCTTAAAAGAAAGAGCACACTTCCGTTTATACCTTTTGTGTTTACCGGATATCTGTTGACCTTTTTTTAGTTGCTAATTTGAAGCCGGAATAATGAGGTGGTTATGAGGAAAAGAGTCAGCGGATCTTTTACACTGGAAGCAGCTTTTATAGTTCCTGTAATTATATTTGCCATAGTGGGACTGATATGGGTCATTATATATCTGTATAATTCGGTAAAACTGACGGCCGATGCGGATATGGCTGCTTTTATGACCGAAAAAGAGTATGCGGAAGACAGGATGCCGGATAGTTATGCGGAAAAGGATATAGCACGTGAACTAAGCGGTTATATCGGAGCAGGGGTGGATAATGCGAGCGTGATACGAAACGGAAGAAGTATAGCGGTAAAAGCGGAAGTGGAACTTGATCTTCCTGAAGAAGGAATATTGGGTAGCCTTGTGTCAGGCATACGGAACATTAAAAGGGAAAGAGAATACGACATCCCGAACAAAACCGAAATAACAAGGATAATAAAAGCTGCTTCGGAACTTTTAAAGGCGATCATTCCGGATAAAAAAGATGAAAGCAGCAAAGGAAAATGAGCATGGAAAAAATATATAAGGATAAGGACAGAAATACTCTGATAATAACGGATGAAGTTGAAGCGGGAGCTTATTTTGAAAAGTCCGGCTTCAGAGAGAAGATGGTCAGGAACAACCATATAAAAGGACTGCTCGAATTCAGTGTAAACATAGTGGATCATGAGAAGATATATGAATACAATACCGATGGAATGGTAAATCTTGAGCATGTTTCCTTACATGAGGAATTATCGTATGAAAGAATAAAGAGTATGCTTTTGGGGATAGCGGATGTTATTCTGGGCGGGAATAAGTATATGCTGGATGAAAAAGACTACATAATGGATCCTCAATATATTTTCTTTGACGGAAAAGAAAATCCGTATATGGCCTATCATACGGGCTACGATCATCCGTTTTGCGAGCAGCTGGAAAATCTTTCGGAGTACCTGATGAACAGGATAGATTATCATGATCAGCAGGCAGTGCTGATGGTCTATACTGTTTATATGAGAAGCAGGGAGGAAGGGTTTGGAGTAAACGAGTTAAAAAAATATATTGAGTCCGGCGGGGAAGCGGATAATGACCATGAAAAGGAAAAAATCCGGCCTCTTCATGTACAGGATGATAATATACCGGTGATATACAGAGAACCGATATTTGAACGGGCAGGGAGTTTTGAAACAGGGGACACAGTTACTGAAGATTCGTTTAGGAATTCCGGGGCGGTAAATGTTTCTGTCCGGAATAAAACAGGACTAAGGATACTACAGGATTATAAAATATTTATTGTGATGATCCTCCCCATAATCCTGATATTCATTGCTTGGAAACTGAATTTATTGCATTCATCCGAAGGAAAGTTCGATGCTGTGAAAGCCGTTGCGGTGGGGGCAATAGGACTTGCCGGAGGCTGGTATATATACAGGAAGCTGCCGGAATGTAAAACGAGTGAAAAGGTAACGGGAAATACCCGGGAAAGAATATCGATAAATGATAATGATCCGGGTGAAGTCACAGAACTCCTTTTTGATCCTACAGGAGAAAATGTAAAAAAGCAGGACGGGCTTGTACTTGTCTCTGATTCATATCCTGATATAAAAATAGATACATTTCCGTTCTATATCGGCAAGGATGAGGCACATATGGATTATTGCCTGAATGCTACGGGTGTGTCACGGTACCATATGAAGGTTGACTGCATAGACGGGGATATCTATATCGCTGATCTGAACAGTACGAATGGTGTTTACCATAACGGTACCCGTATTTCTGTGAACAGACCGGTTAAAATATGCAAGGGGGATCACATAAAAATAGGTCTGTGCGAATATGTG
>JAFZYX010000200.1 GCA_017616055.1 Ruminococcus sp. | reverse complement strand
TAGGGGACTTGTTCATATTTTTTCATTGACTTTTAGCGCAAATGATGTATATAATTAATGTGGATAGTAAACAGGTTGTTGTGATAAATCGAAATATATTTGGATTAGTTAATTGGAGAGAGAATTATGAAAATCACTAAATTATGAAAATCACTAAAGGTACAACAATAGAAGATTTCAGCCATAATGCCCCAATGTTGACGATGCCGATCGGTATCATGGCAGAGCTTGATGCAGATGCAAAGACAATAAGATTAGTTAGATAACTGTTGGTCTCGTTTAGTACAATGACAGGCTAAATTGCATGTTGAATAAAGAATGATACAGTATGTCCCTGCGAGTGAGCTTTTTCGTTCCTAATTGGGATTCTCTGTTGACTATGTGTGAAAAATATGCTATATTAAAATTAATAAGATCAAGGGAGGGCGATTTTTATGAAATCAAATAAGTTTTTTGCGGCACTTGTTTCCATAGTGCTGGCATCAGCAAATTCAGTGATACTCGCACCGTTATTCAGTGTATCAGCAGAAGATGAAAACGATTCTGCTGACACATACGCACAGGGCTGCACCGTGAATGTATCAGTTGTAGATATAACCACAGGAGAAAATCTCGAAGGAGCCATTTTCGAATTTGAACAAAATCCCACAGGTTCAAGTATTAGATTCGGAGAATGGAATACTTCCGACGAGCCTGTCAAGACTGTTGAAGATCTCTATAGCTGGGAAAATTACAGTATCAATGCTGTTAGTATCCCGCAGGGATACATCGTTCCGCAGAATACGTTTTTCTCATTTGATAAGGATGGCGAGGTCAAGGATTTCACTATCAGAGTCGTTCCGGAAAATGTAGAAAGGAATGTATATTTCACTGCCACTGACTGGACTGATGCTGTTCCCACTGAGGACGGCAGATGGTTTGTAGGAACAAAGGAGTACAGGGATTATATTTCAGCAGCAGTATATGATAAGAATGGTAAGCTTTTCACGCGTCAGCCACTTGGCTGGGGGAATTGCGGTATGTACCTGCCCGACGGCAAGTATAGTATAAGGATAACTCCGGATGACCGTTATTATGAGACCATAACTGAGGATATTGATATTGCCAAAACTGCTATGGAGATGTATGAAAGTATAGAGTTCCCCAATAAAGACGGCTTTTTTGACATCGAGATAGTAAACGGAATACTTTCAGAAAATATCGATGTCTATATACGCATGAAGCCTGAGGTCGTTGAATATATCAAGGATGGTTGCAAGGCAAATGTTTCCGTAGTTGATCTGTATACAAACGAGCCTGTAGATGATGTAAAGCTAAGACTTATAGACGATCCTTTTTCTGAAAGAGAGGTTATTGCAGAGTGGTACACTACCAATGAACCCATAAAGAATATAAAAAATCTCTTGCCACACAGATGGTATCATGTTGAAGTAGTAGCTGCTCCAGACGGATATTTTATCAACAAAAGCACTTCCTTTGATTTCTCGGATCTTGGTGATACACAAAATATCGTAATAAAAGCTGTTCCGAATAATGAGGAACCAAATGTAAACGTGACCGTATATGACTGGACAGACCTTGTTGTGAATCCTTTTGACGGGACCTATGAGGGCTCTAAGCTCATGGATCCTGATGACTATACCCTTATGGTTTACGATCACAATTTTAATCGTTTTGAAGTTACAGAAGGAAATGTACATCTACCTGACGGTGAATACAGTGTTCATGTATTTTATAACGAAAGCGAATATCAATATGTTGATAATCAAGGGTGGAAGGCAAGAGCTGTACGCAGGATTTTAGGAAAGGATTTCATTATTCCTGAATCATTTACTACCAGTTTTGAGATCAGGGATGGTAAAACCGTAGGTCAGCCATGTCTGTTCGTTGAAAAATTGGGTAGCTCAATAACGAACTGTACACTCAATCTTCAGATAATTGACGGCGTGACTGGAAAGCCTGCAGAAGCTGCAGATTATCGCGTGATCCGTATAGATGAGGAGTTTGAGGAACAGGTCGAGAAGTTTGGCCTGGTGGAGGACACTAGAGGATTTATGCCTGCCTATGGCAATATGCCTGAGAGCGGAACAGTTACTGTGGAGGAGCTTGAGCCCTTCATCAAATATATTATTGTCGGCAGTTCTGGTAGCAAGAAATACAGTGGTGAAAAGACTGCATTAATAACATACGACAAGGACGGAGAGACTAAGGATGTTACCATAAAACTAATGCCTTTTGATTATATTAAAGGAGACGTGAACGGCGATGGCGAACTCGGAGTTGCTGACCTTGTGATGCTGCAGAAATGGCTTCTTAACGCTCCTGATACTACAATGGCCAAGGCAGGGAATGCTGACTTCAACGAGGACGGTACGGCAGATGTATTTGATCTTGTACTGCTTAGAAAAGAACTGATAGATAACATTCAATAATGAGCATTGCTTCAGAATTGATAAAAGCCTGTATTCTGGATTATCAAAATTGTAACTGGAATACAGGCTTTTGTTTTTTATCAGTCTGAGACTAACTTTTCGCAGAATTCTATAATATCAAAAATCTCAATATTTACTTCGCTGTTAAGTTCGGAGTTCATGAACTGCTTGTCGTTGAATGTATAAGTTCTGTGAATGATATTTGTCTTCTTCAAATCTATAAATGACATCATCCGCAGTGCAAGTTTTTTATTCATTTTTGGCATTTTTCCTTGCACTTATATCATAACATATTTTCCGGATTTTGACGATATTTAGGAGAAAATTCATGTTTTGAGGAGAGACTAATTAGAAATCCCACTAGGTGTGTCAGTGACCTTGCTAGGGGATGTTTATTAAACATAGGAAATGGCACCTTGTTATATAGTTGTTTTGTAGAAATGAATATCAAACAACGCGCCGTGTGGCTTGTGGTTGGAGGCTTTCAGGCTTCCTTCCTGTGCGGATATGATCTTCTTGGCAAAAGCCAGCCCTATACCATAGCCGTTTTTAGTGTACTCGGAAGAACGATAGAAACGCTCGAAGATATGCGGCAGTTCATTTTCGGGAATACCTTCTCCTGTATCGGCTATCATGATATTTGAGGAAATATTGCTGTCTTTTGCTGCAATAGTGACATTCCCACCCGCAGGCGTATGCTCTATCGCGTTCTTAAGCAGATTCACTATCGCTTCGGAGGTATAATGCAGGTCGCCGATTAATTCAGGCTCTCCGTCAATATCTGTTGTGACCTCAACGCCTTTCAGTTCTGCCATGACTGATACCATTTCAACCGACTTTTCTATCAGTTCACGGCATGAGACCGAGTCTTTGGCGAATTTTACCGCATCGGCATCTATCCTCGAAATGCTCAGCATAGTTTCTATAAGCCATTTCATACGCGCGAGAAGCTCGTACAGGTCGCGCAGATACTCCACACGTTCTGTGTCTGTCAGGTCGGAGGAGCGCATAAGTCCGAGTATCATCATGACCGATGTCAGCGGTGTTCTGAGCTGATGGGAAATATCCTCCAGTGCTTCTTTTGCAAACAGCTTTTCACTTTGAAGCTCCGAATTCTGCTCGCGCAGACGTATGGTCATTTTATGTATTTCCGCAGAAAGAACGCTCAGCTCACCCTCTTTGTAATCGTCAAAGGAGATAGTATCGTCGTTTCGCAGGATATGGTCAATGTCATCGCAAAGATCCATAACCTTATTACGCCTCTGCCAAAACAGCAGTTCATAGAATACAAAAAATACTACAGAAACTATGAGGACTGTCACTGCACATGGAATGCTGAAAAAGGAACATATCACTGCTCCGGAAACAGTCAGTAGAAAATGTATGAGCCGTCTTTTCCTGTCTCTCATTCGTCCACCGCCTTGTAGCCGAGCCCTCTGATAGTGACGATGATATGCGGATCCTGCGGTTCTTTTTCGATTTTTTCCCGAAGACGCCGGATGTAAACGCTCAGTGTGTTATCGGAAATAAACTCTTTCGTAAGCGACCAGAGCTCCTCGGCAAGCCTGTCACGGGAAAGAAGTTGGTTCTTATTAGAGAAAAATACCAGTAGCAGGCGGTATTCCAGAGCAGACAGCGTCAGCTCCGCGCCGTTTCTGTACACGATACCTTTTATGGGGTCGATAGTTATGTGACCGCACTGCAGGAGCTGTGACACTTTCTGATGCCTCCGCATGACATTTTTCATACGTGCAAGGAGCTCGCGGGAGCCAAATGGCTTGCCGATATAATCGTCTGCACCTATCTCAAAGCCCGCAACTGTACATGCTTCATCTGCCGATGCTGTAATGAATATAACGGGAGTATCATTTGCTGCTTTTATAGCAGCACAGACTGAATAGCCGTTGCCGTCTTTCAGCGAAATATCAAGCAGCACGCAGTCATATGCGTTTTCTTCAAATAATTTTAGTCCGTTCTTCTGTCCGTTGGCATGATCTGTTGTATAGCCCTCAGAATTGAGGAAACGCATAAGAAATCTCGCAAGCTGTTCATCGTCCTCGATAAGCAGTATTTTCGGCATTGTCGTCACCTCCTGTTTATATTCATATTATATCATTAAACTCTTATTAATGCAAGCGGACGGCATAAGAAGAACCTTCCGCTTTGTGTCATTTTTATGTCTCTGCAAGGAGTTCAAGTATAGAATTTGCTATTTGTTCGGGTTTCTGTGCATAGAAGATACCGTGGTCGCCCACAACAAATTCCAATCTGCAATTACCTAACTTTTCCGTAAAATTACGTACTACCGTCAATGTATCTTCGATTTCTTGGCGATGATTTCTCCAGTCTGCACTCGCGGCTTTTTCTGGGTTTAATTTTAATTCTTTTCCCTCGGCTTTATAATCTGCTTTCATGCGTTCGTAGGATTGACGTATATCGTCTTCGCAGGTGTAATATGTCGAGAACCAAAGCTTCGGAGTATCGGTCGTGCTCAGTATCTCTCCCATATGAGTTACTTCTTGCTTTTCAAGCAATATTTCGGATGAAAAGGCGGCAGTAAAAAAACGGTTACCGCATAGCTCCGAAATTCTGAGTTGTTCGTCCGTAAGAATGGAAGC
>JAFZYX010000199.1 GCA_017616055.1 Ruminococcus sp. | reverse complement strand
CATCAAGAAGATTTGAATATACTTTATCACCTATCTCGAATGTATAAGAATCATCAAGTCCCTCGCAGGAAATATAGTACTTGCCTGCATCTTTAACAGATGAAAAGTCCCCTGTCCAGTTTGTCTCGTTTGCACTCTTGTTATCTGTCTTGTTTTCAAGCTGACCAGTGAAAACAGCCTTTTTAGTATCTGCATTGACTACCTTGAACTCGGTCTGATCGGTAACGTCACGGAATACCGCTATTTTCTTTCCATTTGTCCTATAACCGACCTGATTGATATTTATAGATGGAGCATATGGACGGCTTGAAGCGTAATCAACATTACTATCATCAATAAGCTCAAGCGAAACGTTATCGATAAAAATAGTATGTTCAGGAAGCTCTCCCTCGTATTTCTCCTGTATACCACAGTTGAACACAAGCTTTGCCATGATATCCGTTTCTGCTTCCATAGTGAACTCATAGTCCACAGTCTGAGGCTCTGTTGTCAACTGAAGTCCCTTCCATGTGTAAGCCTGATAAGTGCCACCGTTCTGCTGTATCATGCCCTCAATAAAACGGTCAACACTTGAAGAAATATCATACTTGAGACGATAAACACCATTCTGATAGAGCGGAACAATGTCATAAAACACTTGTACTGCATAGTTCAGTTTTCCGACGCTAGAAACTGTCAGCGCAAGTTGGCCGTCCTCAGTGCCGAGAGAGCATTTACCACCGCTCTCCTTGTAGGTGCCCCAGCCCGAGGTACCACTCTCAAATGTGGAATTGCTAATAATGTTTCCTGCGGCAATAACAGACGATCTGCTGTATGGCATAGCAGCCGCAATAACTGTACAAGCTGCAAAAACAGCCGCACATCTTTTGATAGTAAGATTTTTCATTTTTAATTCCCTCTCAATTACATTTGCGCCGAGTAACATTATGTGCTTTTTGAGTAATTCCATACAGTGCAGATACGGTACGTGCATACCGTGTATGAAGTCCAAAAAAGCTCACTATTATGCTAAACTCGACATATTGTTTTGTGCTTTCACATCTATATTGTATCAAAACATAATGCAGTATGCAATAGTATTTCGCGCTTGTTATATAACATATCGCGCATTTGTTAGCATTAATGTGCTACAGGAATTAAAGTACCTTTCTTTACTCGAATATTTGCTTTTGTGCTTAAAACAGTTGCTTTTTCTCTTAATCTATGTTACACTGAAACTATAATCAAACTATACATGGTGATAATATGAAACAACTGTTATTAATAATAGATGTTAAATGCTACGAGCCAATTTCTGTCAAAGGTTCCGAGACTGAGGTCATAATGGTTCCATTCGGTGGAACAGCTCACAGTGAACATTTTCACGGTGAAATCATGGGTAACGCAGTAGATACTCAAAAATACAGTCTTAAAAGCGGGAAATGCAAGTTTTCTGCGCGTTACTTGCTTAAAGGTACCGACAAAGACGGGCAAAGCTGCAAACTTTTCATTGAAAATGAGCTTATTGACGATAATTGCTGGAGACCTACCATAATCACTGACAGTGAATACCTACGCAACTGGGAAAAGCTCACACTAACGGCGGCTGTAGATGCTATAGAAAAGGATGTTACTGTAAAGATATACGGCTCCGACGTTTAAGAATGCAATAAGTGTATATTTCATAGATAAGGAGCACAATATGGTACTGTTTGACAAATTCAAGAAAAAAGCAAAAAAAACGCAAGAAGGAAACGACGAGGTTATTGAGCTTGAAAAGCCAGAATGCTCAGGCTGGGACGCAATAACCGCCGCTTTTGAAGAAATATACCCGGATCAGAACGACCCGAAACACTATGGCGTTCTTGTACCGTGGGAACTTGGCGGAGATGATCCGCTAACGGGAATAAGCATTTACGAGGCACCTGAATACTACCACTTTGTCACCTACGGCCTCAGTGAAATATTTGAAAAAGAGACCGACAATCCTGAGGTAAGCGGCTACGGAATGGAATTCACATTCAAGTTGAAGCGCTCATGTATTGCACCTGAAGACGAAGAAGGGGAACTCCGCAGCGTATGTGGCATATTACAAACTATTGCAAGAATCACCTTTTCAAGCGGTGAACTTTTCCGTGCAGGCGAATACATATATACTGGTCAAACCACAGGAATCGACCTTCATCACAAGAGCGCCCTGAAAGGCTTTATCCTCACTGCTGATGAAGAAGTTAAGTCCATCTCCACTCCAAATGGTAAAGTTGATTTTGTATTGTTCATAGGATGTACCGGCGATGAGCTCCTTGCACTGAAAAATAAAGAGCTGACAGTTCCCGAGCTTTACGCAAAACTTGGCAGCTGTCTCACTGATTACAACAGGAATTCCATCCTGCAACCATAATAACTTGCAGATAACATTTCCCTTATACTATCACTTTAAAAGTATTAAGTCAGCACACAGTCAAGAAATCTCATTAGTTTCTAATTTGTCTGATAATAATATATTCTAAACTGTGTCCCAATCGGCACCATAAAAATAACGTGCGCTGAAAAAACAGCACACGTTATTTTTTATATCTGCAATAAGCAAAGTCATCTCAAAAAAACTAAAACTTGAAATCATACTCATGCGGCTCGTTAATACCTATGGTGATATATCTTACCTCATCGTTTAGCTGCTCTGCTTCATTTCCCACGTACCACCCCCTGATACGCTTACAGTGCTTTCTGAGAGCTTTTGAAGCAGTCTTCATGAGTGTATTTGATATCTCGTTTTTGTTCATAATTGCAAACTGTCCGTGTATCAGACAAGCTCCGTCAGGTGTAAGAGCACTTGGCGAAAAACTCATACAGCTACTGTTCATGGAACTATATACACAGTAAAAAGTACCGAAACTATCCGAATCTACTCTTTCTGTTACAACGGGTATATCATTTTTCATGATACAGTAATTATCAGAGCAATGGCTTTTTGAAAATGTTACGCCTATATGTGGTAGCTCTTCAATACATGAAAAAAATACAGGCTGTTCGGTCGGCATATTTCCCATTTTAAAGTATTTTATCTCAAATGGCAAAAGCTCTCGGAAAGTATTCATTATAGCTATCAGGTCTTTTTTTGTCGCAAAAAATAAAAGTCTGTCACTCACGATAATTCACCGCTTTCTCAATACTATTTTTATTCATTATAGCATTCGGCATATTGAAAGTCAATTCATACAACAACCTGTTTTTCTTTGAACGCAATTCAATTTATATTACTACAATACTCCAACTTGAATTTTCATAATAATAATCGATTAGCCCCAATTATAACATTTTTATGTTTAATATCAGGCTATTCTGCCATCTTATAGAAAGTCTATTCATCTTAACTCACAAAAAAAGTACCGACTTGCGACGGTACTTTATAATACTATATTCAGAACTTTCTCCAGACCATCTTATCTACAACACCTGTGTAAGACTGAATAATTTTGACAACCTTATTGGAAACATTTTCCTCAACATAGTCAGGAACAGGAATACCATAGTCACCATTTTTATTCATCTCAACAGCTGTATCCACTGCTTGTAAGAGGGATTTCTCATCGATACCTGCAAGTATGAAACAAGCCTTGTCAAGAGCCTCAGGACGCTCTGTAGAAGTTCTTATACATATTGCAGGAAAAGGATGTCCTACACTTGTAAAGAAACTGCTCTCTTCTGGGAGCGTACCGCTGTCCGAAACAACTGCGAAAGCGTTCATCTGCAAGCAGTTATAGTCATGAAATCCGAGAGGCTCATGCTGTATAACTCTCTTGTCAAGCTTGAAGCCACTTGCTTCAAGACGCTTCTTCGAGCGTGGATGACAGCTGTAAAGTATCGGCATATCATACTTTTCAGCCATCTTGTTTATAGCTGTGAAAAGGCTCATAAAGTTCTTTTCTGTATCGATATTTTCCTCACGGTGAGCAGAAAGGAGTATATATCTTCCCTTTTCGAGACCAAGCTTGTTGTGAATATCTGAAGCTTCTATCTCTGCAAGATTCTGATGAAGCACCTCTGCCATTGGAGAACCTGTAACGTAAGTTCTCTCCTTTGGAAGTCCGCAGTCTGCAAGATAACGTCTTGCGTGCTCTGAGTAAGCAAGATTCACATCACTGATAATATCAACGATACGTCGGTTTGTTTCTTCTGGGAGACACTCGTCCTTGCAACGGTTTCCAGCTTCCATGTGGAAAATCGGGATATGAAGTCTCTTTGCAGGAATAGCTGAGAGACATGAGTTAGTATCGCCAAGAATGAGCATAGCGTCAGGTTTTATCTGGCTCATGAGCTTATATGAGCAATTGATGATATTTCCAACTGTAGCTCCAAGGTCATCGCCTACAGCATCCATGTACACTTCAGGATCTGCAAGCTTGAGATCCTTGAAAAATACACCGTTAAGGTTGTAGTCGTAGTTCTGACCTGTGTGTGCAAGTATGCAGTCAAAATACTCTCTGCACTTATTTATTACTGCGGCAAGACGGATTATCTCAGGCCTTGTGCCAACGATGATAAGAAGCTTGAGCTTGCCATTATTTTTCCATTTTACATCCGAATAATCTGTTCTGATTTCCATTATTTCACTACCTCAAAGAAAGTATCAGGGTGCTGAGGATCAAACTGCTCGTTTGCCCACATTACTGTTACAAGATTCTCCGTATCGGAGAGATTGATTATATTGTG
>JAFZYX010000198.1 GCA_017616055.1 Ruminococcus sp. | reverse complement strand
TGTCTGCATGACGAAAAATATCTTGCAGGAATTGAATACTACGGCGCTTTTGATGGGGAAAGACTGATAGGTCTCGTAGGAATTCGATCTGACAGAAAGCACATATCCTGCCAGTTCTGCTGCTTGGCTTCGTTAAGAACAATAATTTTATGCAGTATAAGCTGTAAAATCAAAAGGTTTCGTATAATATGAAAATAGACAGATTAATAGGCATACTCTCGGTTCTTCTGCAGCGTAACAAAGTTACGTCTGCTGAACTTGCAGAGATATTTGAAGTGTCAAGACGAACAATACTGCGCGACATAGAGACGATCAATCTATCAGGTATCCCTATTATTGCAGAACAGGGACAGGGCGGCGGCATCTCAATCATGGACGGTTATAAGATTGACCGAACGCTGCTGTCTTCTGAAGATATGCACGCAATATTGTCGGGCTTGAAAAGTCTTGACAGCATCAGTGGGACGAACCGATACCGTCAGCTTATGGAGAAACTCTCTGCTGATGACTGTACTACTGTCAATGTGGATAATCATATCATAATTGATCTATCAAGCTGGGATAAATCGGCGATTGCAGATAAGATTGAGCTAATAAAGCAGGCTATGGAAAAAAGAAATACTATTACATTCCGCTATTTTTCGCCTAACGGTGAGAGTGAACGAAAGATAGAGCCGTATCACTTGATTTTTCAATGGTCCGCATGGTATGTCTGGGGCTTCTGTACTGAACGCAAAGATTACAGAATGTTCAAATTGAATCGAATGACAGAGCTTTCACTCACAAATGAGAAATTTACAGATAGGAATGTACCCGAATTCATCTGCGATAAACTTCGACATACAAAAGGAGAAGTGAAAGCAACTGTTAAATTTACAAATTCTGTGAAATGGCGTATTATAGATGAATTTGGAGTCGGCTTTCTGAATGATAACGCCGATGGCACTATAATCATGAACCTCACATGGTCGGATAAGCAATCGTTTTTCAGTTATATTCTTAGCTTTGGCAGCGATGCTGAGATTATAGAGCCATTGGAATTACGACAGGAATTTACGGAGTTCCTGAAAAAAATACAAGTGCAATATGAAACGTGACATACTGTTGTCATATTAGATGTGATATTATAATATCAGAGGTGATAATGATATGCCATTCGACTACAAAAAAGAATACAAGGAATTCTATATGCCACCACAGAATCCGACAATTGTTACCATTCCACCAATGAACTATATCGCCGTGCGGGGTGAAGGTAATCCAAATGAAGAGGACGGCCAATACAAGCAAGCAATAGGTCTGCTATACGGAATCGCATACACGATTAAGATGAGCAAGAAAAGCAGTCGCCAGATTGAAGGCTTTTTTGATTATATCGTTCCTCCGTTAGAGGGATTCTGGTGGCAGAACAAACTGAAAGGTATCGACTATGCTCATAAGGAAAACTTCAAGTGGATATCACTGATACGCCTTCCGGATTTCGTAACAAAAACGGATCTTGAATGGGCTGTCAGAGAAGCAACACAAAAGAAAAAGCTAGATTTTTCCAAGGTGGAATTTCTCACTTATGATGAGGGTTTATGTGTTCAGTGTATGCACATCGGCAGCTACGATGATGAACCAGAAACAGTTAAGCTTATGCACGAATACATGGAACAACAGGGATATTCTATCGATATTGCTGAGAACCGTTTTCATCATGAGATTTATCTTTCGGATGCAAGAAAAGTTGCTCCGGAAAAGCTGAAAACAGTCATCAGACATCCAATAAAATGAAAGGAGCATTAATATGAAACTTGACGGATTCGGTTTATTTGTAGATGATATGGGAGCTATGATACGCTTTTACAGGGATATACTCGGATTTGAGATCAAAGAGGCTGAGGATACATCTAATGTCTATCTGATTAAGGACGGCACGCTGTTTCTGCTATACGGCAGAAAGGATTTTGAAACAATGACGAAAAGAAAATATGAGTATGTCAAAGGCTTGAACGGACATTTTGAACTTGCATTGTATGTGGATACCTATGAGGAAGTTGATAAAGCCTTTGCCGTTGCTGTCAGCAAAGGTGCTGAGCCTGTTTTAGAGCCAACGACCGAGCCCTGGGGACAGCGTACCTGCTACATCGCTGATCCTGAGGGAAATCTGATTGAGATCGGTTCATTCAACAAACCGTTTGAACGCTGAATGTTTTGCTTGAACACTTTTTTGTCCCCGCTTCAT
>JAFZYX010000197.1 GCA_017616055.1 Ruminococcus sp. | reverse complement strand
CTTTTAAAACCATTACTCATAAAAAAGCCTCCTTTATAGTCCCTGAGGACCTTGATAACGTGATACGGAATGGTTTGCCGTATCCTTTTCTGTATTCTTATTATACCTCTTTGAACAGTTGAATTACAACAACAGGACTATTTCAATTTTTATACGATTCAGTGAGTTTTTTCTTAGCAAAAGGTTTCATTTCCTTACAATTCATTGACAAGGTTACAGTTTAGGTGGTGGCATTTTGTTTGGTTTAAAGCTTTTAGTTTTTATTTTCCCCTTTATATAGAGGAAAGTTTAAAAAAAAATTCCGTACAGGGCTTTTCAAGCATTGACAAATGTGATATAATATATTTATCAGTTTATCAAAAGCTGGTAGTTGCAGGGGAATTATGATAAAAGTGCACATTTTGCACTTCCTATATTATAGTGTGTATGGAGAATTTTTTATGAAAACTAATACTTATGATTCTGCAAAACAGGCAGCGTTGAAAAGATATTTCAGCCGTATGAACGAAATGCAGCAAGAGGCTGTTTTTACCGTCAACGGACCTGTACTTGTGCTTGCAGGTGCAGGAAGCGGAAAAACTACCGTAATAGTTAACCGCATCGCGAATATGATAAACTTTGGAAATGCGTACTTTGATACGAGCCGCAAGGGAAGCAAGGATGATATCGCTTTCCTTAACAATTATGCAGATGGTAAGACCGACGATTTCGATACTTTGAGGGATATTGTTGCAGTTGAGCCAATTCGCCCTTGGAATATCCTTGCCATAACATTTACTAACAAAGCTGCAGGGGAGCTAAAGGAAAGACTTTCCGCAATGCTTGGTGAGGAAGCTATGCATATTAATGCTTCAACTTTCCATTCTGCCTGCGTAAGAATACTCAGAAGCGAGATAGAAGCTCTCGGTTACGGCAGGGACTTTACCATATATGATTCCGATGATAGTCAGCGCATGATAAAGAATGTTATGGCTGAGCTTGATGTATCTGAGAAGCAGCTTGCACCAAAGGCTGTACTCAGCGAGATAAGCATTGCAAAAGATAAGATGATAACTCCCGCAGAGCTTCGCGCAGAGGCTGGACAGGATTATCGCAAGAAAATGGTGGCAAAGCTTTATGCTCTGTATCAGGAACGCATGAAAGCTGCCAATGCTCTTGATTTCGATGATATTCTTGTGCTTGCCGTGGAGCTGTTTGAACAGTTCCCAGAGGTACTGGAAAAGTACAGATCACGTTTCAGATACATAATGGTGGACGAGTATCAGGATACTAATCATGTCCAGTTCAAGCTTGTTTCGTTACTTTCGAGCGCACATAAGAATATTTGCGTAGTCGGTGACGATGATCAGAGTATTTATAAGTTCCGTGGCGCGAATATTGAGAATATACTTGGATTTGAAGGGCAATTTGAGGGAGCAAAGGTGATACGCCTCGAGCAGAATTACCGTTCTACTCAAACTATCCTAGATGCGGCAAACTCGGTAATCAGTCACAACAATAGCAGAAAGCCTAAAACTCTCTGGACAGCAGGTGAAAAGGGAAATAAGGTCTACTGGTACAAGGCGATTGATGAGACCGACGAGGCACAATTTATAGCTGATACCATTCTTGAAAAGTACAAGGAGACAGGGCGTTATTCTGACAATGCGGTTCTCTACCGTATGAATGCACAGTCAAACTCTATCGAGCGTATGCTTGTAAAGTGCGGTATTCCTTACCGCGTTTACGGTGGTATGCGATTCTATGACCGCAAGGAAATCAAAGATGTTACTTCTTATCTCAGCTTTATTAACAATCATAACGATATGCTACGTTTTCGCCGCATAATTAACGAGCCCAAGCGCGGAATAGGTGATTCTACTCTTGCAGTCATAGAGGATATAAGCCGTGATCTCAAAATATCACCGTTTGAGGTACTCAGGAATTGTGACGAGTATGCTCCGCTTTCGAAAAAGACATCATCTCTAAAAAGCGCATATCAGATGTTTGAGATGCTAACAGAAAAGTCTGAAGAGATGCCTCTCGACGAGTTCCTTGACCTTCTTCTCGATAAGACAGGTTACCTTGACAGCCTTAAGACTCTTGAGAATGCTGACGTCAAGATTGAGAATGTACAGGAACTCCGCACATCTATCGTGCAGTACATGGAACAAGCAGAAGAGCCTACTCTTGGCGGTTTTCTTGAGGAGGTTGCACTCTATACCGAAGCTGATCGTGATGATGGCAGCGACGACAAGGTTACTCTCATGACAGTCCATTCTGCTAAAGGACTGGAATACGAAAACATATTTGTTACAGGTATGGATGACGGAATTTTCCCAAGCTCACGCTCATTTGACAGTGAGGACGACATGGAGGAGGAAAGACGACTTGCATACGTTGCAATAACTCGTGCCAAAAAGCAACTTTACCTTACAAACGCAAGACAGCGTATGCTTTTCGGTCAGACTCAGCATAATGTTACCTCACGTTTTATGAAGGAAATAGGCAGTGAACTCGTTGAAAAGCACGACAATGCAGCTGCTATGAAACAGCAGATGGAGGAAAACGACAAATCCGTAACGGAAGTGCATTCAGCAACTCTCCAGCAGCAGCTTGCAAGAAGCAAAAAGACTGCAGGCGCCGCTTCAAAGGAAACGGTTGCTTATACAGCGGGAGAAAAGGTTTCTCACAGCATATTCGGTGAGGGTGTTATAGTTTCTGTAAAGCCTATGGCAAACGATTCAATGCTTGAAATAGCTTTTGATAAGGTTGGCACAAAGAAAATAATGGCAAATTATGCAAAGCTTAAAAAGCTTTGACGAGCTTTTCATGAAATGAGGCGTATCAACATGAGAAAAACAAAAATAGTATGTACTATAGGTCCTGCGACGGATGACGAAAATATTATGCGCGAGCTTATGCTTGCAGGAATGAACGTGGCTCGTTTTAACTTTTCACACGGTGACTATGAAACTCATGAGAAGCGTTTCCGTGTTATTGAAAGACTTAGAAAAGAACTGGATATGCCTATCGCAACTCTTCTCGATACGAAAGGACCTGAGATAAGACTTGGAAAATTTGTTGATGACAAGCCTGTTGAGATACATGACGGTGACACGTATACACTTACTACAGAAGATGTGCTGTGCACAGACAAGATAGGAAGCATAAGCTTCAAGAAGCTCCCTCGCGATGTTAGCATGGGTACGAGGATACTCATAAACGACGGTGTTATCGAACTCCTTGCTGAGAAAGTGACTACAAACGAGATAGTCTGTCGAGTCGTTCACGGAGGAATCCTCTCGAACAACAAGGGCATAAACGTCCCAGGAGTAAAGCTTTCAATGCCATATCTCAGTGAAAGGGATATGGACGATCTTGAATTCGGCTCGAAAATGGGCTTTGACTTCATTGCCGCTAGCTTTGTCCGTACAGCAGCTGATATCAACTATCTCAGGAAGTTTACACAGAGCTTGGGCTGGTTCGATGTAAGGATAATCGCAAAGATAGAGAATACTGACGGCGTTGAGAACATTGACGAGATATTAGAAGCCGCAGATGGTATAATGGTAGCACGTGGTGACATGGGTGTAGAGATACCATTTGAGCAGATACCTGCTATACAGAAGTCCCTTATAAAGAAGGGCTACAATGCTGGAAAACAGGTAATTACAGCCACACAGATGCTTGAGTCCATGATAACAAATCCTCGTCCAACACGTGCGGAGATAACCGACGTTGCAAACGCAATATACGATGGTACCAGTGCTATTATGCTATCGGGTGAGACAGCCGCAGGCTCTTTCCCTGTTGAAGCTGTAAAGACCATGGCTCTCATTGCTGAGACTACCGAAAACAATATCAACTACAAAACACGCTTTTCTTCACGCCGCGCTGAGCAGAACGGAAGCGTAGCCGAGGCTATCGCTCATGCTACTGTTACAACTGCCCACGACCTGAATGCAAGAGCTATCATAACCGTATCTCTCGGCGGACAGACTGCGAGACTTATTTCCAAGTACCGTCCGAGCTGTCCTATCATAAGCTGCACCATGAGCGATGTGGTTTGCCGTCAGATGAATATGAGCTGGGGAGTTATCCCTTTTATAATCGACGAAAAGACCAATACAGATGACCTATTTGCTGCAGCAGTCGAAGCTGCAGAATCACACAGACTTGTTGAGGATGGCGATCTTGTAGCTATCACTGCAGGCGTTCCTCTCGGAGTTTCGGGTACCACAAATCTTATGAAGGTTGAGAAAATAGGCGGAAAATAATAATGGATACTAAAAAACGTACAAGAATACTTGAAATAATCACAGCTTTACTGATGATAAGACCTACCTTATTAATATTATCAAAGATTTTTTCTTATCATGACGCAGAATTCATAAGATCGGTTCTAAAACTTGAATTTCCTTTGTTTTGGGCTACAGTTACTCTTGCAATTGTCATAATAACACGTAAATACGACCGAACATGGGCGAAACTGCTAGTGATTACTTCGCTTGCAGCAAATTTCTGTACGGACAGAAATCTTCGCTATGTGAAAAACATAGGCGATTGTATCGGTTCATACAGTCGTACTATACCATTCCTTTTTGAGTATCTGTTCGGAACAATGCTGTTCGTTCTCGGTATAACAGCAGGAGTAATTCTTGTTCTTGCAATGTTCGGAAAGATAAAATGGGAAAGCCGAAATTCACTTATCATCTATACCTATATAATGACAGGTATCATGGCTTTTGGAGCATTGGTTTTCAAAATCCATAACATTTATTACGTGGAACTGCTCCTGATGACGTGCCTTATTTATGAACTGCAGGAAAAAAGTGACAGCAAGGCTGTTGTGGGCTGGGCAGGAACTCTTGCCGCCGTGATATCCGATTTATTCTTTGATTATTATATTGACAAAGTTCAGAGCAGTTCCGGCGGTGGCTTCCTTGATTATTTGGATTATTACTCCACCGCTAAATACGAAAGTATAAGAAGCATGATATTTGCAGCTGTAATTCTTCTTATGCCCCTTATTATCTTTGAGAGAAAGGATCCTCTTGAAAAAGTGATATCTTTTGGAAATGCTGACAATAATAAAAACTGATCGCCTAATACTTCGTCCGCTGACGCTTGACGATGCGGAAGTAGCTTTTGAATGGACAGGGGACGAGAGAGTGGCAAAATACATGATCTATTCCACCCATGAGAGCGTCGAGACTACAAAGGAATGGCTCAGAACG
>JAFZYX010000196.1 GCA_017616055.1 Ruminococcus sp. | reverse complement strand
TCTTGTACGGCAGTTTGCGCTGTCCCAGAAGAGATACTTATGGTGTGTACCGTCAGCCTTGTTCAGTATCGTACCGTCAGGATATGCAGTCACGTTCCAGCCGTTGTTATATTTCGGATAGGTCGTATAGAGTTCGGATTCCGTAAGCTCAAGCTCAACATGAACATCAGTTTCCTCCTCGGGGTAGAGATAGATCACAGGCTTTGCACCCATTGCGGCAAAATATACTGTACTATGACCGTTTATTCTTGTTTGTATCCAGCCATACTGACCATTGAATTCAGTAAACATCCAGTCATTGTTGCCCTCCTGATAGCCCATTTCATTGATGTGCGTATTATCAGGGATAGTATTGATGACTCCATAGCTTTCATCAGGACCTTGATACAGTTCCAGACCGTCCCATTCAACAGTACACGGTATACCGTATTCAAGCCTCATATCAGGTTCAACATATAGAGAAACTTTCTTTTTTATGATCTCGTCTTTCATAAGGCAAAGATCAAATATGTCAAGCTTACCGTCTTTGCTGAAGTCTGCAGCCTTCCAGTCCTTAAGATTTGTATCCGGAACAGCTAACAGCCACTTTCTCACCAGTACCAGATCTGCCATAGTGAATTCACCGTCAGAGTTTACATCGCCTGTAGCATTTGGCTGTACAACTGTATCTGGCGCTTCGTCCTGCATGAATGAAATAAGCCATGCAAGTGAAGCATTGCTGCCGAGAGATGCCCCATTCGTAGACCACTCTTCTATAGAATCTGCATAGTATCTCTCAGAAGGAGCATTTGCAGGTCTGATGTCATCAAATCCGAGCGACTTCATATACATATCCAGAGGCATTGCATTAGGACCGCTTACCAGTACGCCGTCAGGAGCTTGCGGCAGAGTAGGATCAAACTCGTTCTGCCAGTATCTATGAGACGGATTCTTTGCATGATATGAGCCATATCCCGTTACATAGGAGAACGACAGCGGATTGTTGCCGAAGATATAATTCAATCCCGTTGCCACACCGTTAAGGTATTTGTTATCACCTGTAAGGTCGTAGGCATAAGCCATAGCCAGCATATTGTTTACAGCGCGTTGGTTTGATTCAGACTCAAATCCATGATAGATAATATCATTAAATTCACTGCTGTATCCATCAAATCCGGGACCGTCATACTTATAGGGTATACCGTAGCCCTGATAATCCTCTTCATTGATGTAGTCAGTTGCTGTTTGGGTGACAGAGTCGCTCAGTTTTTTGTACTGTTCATTGGAGAGCAAGTATTTATTGAGAAGCATTGACAGCGAACCTGCGGAAGCAGTATCGTCACTTCTGAACAGTGTAAATGAGGGTTCTCCCGCTACATCGGTATCATAACCGTTTCTGTTTTTTACCTTGAATGCGCCTGGATATTCTGAAAGTTCCTTTAAATAGCTCTCAGCCTCTGGGTCATTCATTTCCTTTGCGGTGATATAGAGCTCGCATGCTGCCCAGTATGCGTCGTCCTCTATATATATGTCACCCGACGAACCTGTTTTTTTCACAGATGAAGGAGCATACAGTGAAGCAGCATTGCTTTCTTCATTAAGAGATGCCTGGTAAAAGTTTGTCTGGTAAGCCTGATATGCTTCCTTTGCGTTTTTCAGGAGCTCTGCTGCGTACTCCTTGTCATATGCTTCCCAGAGTCTTGCACCCTGTGCCGCACAGGCAGCGTAATTAAGAGTAGCTGCAAATGAAGGGGGCTGAACTCTGTAACATGAATGGTACTCGTGTTCATAATTCTTGGGTAGAGCTTCAAACTCCACTCCATGTATGCCGTGATAGTACATACCTGCATATTTGCCCCATGTTTCTTCCTCAGGCTGTACCTTCATCTTAGACATATAGTCTAGCTCGTATCTGCATTCGTCGAGTATATCCGGTATCTTGTTGCCTGTTTCGGGTATAACGACTGTACCCGAACCGTCTGCAAATTTCTTAGCGCTTGTTTCGATAAGTGTCGCACGCTCATAAAGATTTTGCAGAGTCCAGAGAGCGATACAGCTCTCTGTCATGCTCTTGTCAAAATTAGTTCCCGAGAACCAGCCTCCGTTTGTATTGATCCTTGAAGAGCTGTTCTGCTCAGCTATTTCCACATTTTCTGAATTGACTGTTTGCCAGCTTTTCTGGACAAAACCAACGGCTTCGTCTGTGTCGTAATTATGTGCAAGTTCAGATTTAACACCTGATGTGATATACTTTGACTCGATCTTAGTGCCGCCGCGGTTCTGATAGAAATAATTCAGTGTATTGGTCAGCAGGTCGTTTTCGCTGTTACTGTATATATCATTTCCTATCCTGAAGGGGAACGATCTCCATTCCTTGCCTTTAATGCGAATGTAGTATTCACCCGTTTCATTGAACTCGGTAAAATCAATCCTGCAGATGTTGTCGCCCGAGTCAATATCCTTTCTGACCAGTCCTGATTTGCCCGAATAAGCGACAGTATCATCTGACGTTCTTACGATCTCATATTCATAGCCCTGATCTTCTTCAAGCTCTATTGTCGGCATATCAAAGACGATATCGCCTTTATTGTCGCCGAGTGTTGCGATTTTTTCAAGTCCCTGATAGTATCCGAGCTGATTGACAGAGATATAATTATTTGCCAGACCGCTGTATCCTCGAGATGTATAGCCGAATTTAAGTGTATGCGGAGTTAATATGTCATCTGTCAGGTCTTCAATGGACATATCATCGAACCAGAGTTCATCGCCTGCCATAGCATTGCCCTGATACTTTGTGCCTTTTGCATACTGGAAGCACCACTCAACAGCTTCAAGATCCCTTGTAGGCTTGAATATTCCCTCAAACGTCTGCCATTCTGTAGTGAGCTTTACAGCTGACATATACCATTGACCTCCCATATGAGGTCCCATATGCATAGCATTGGTTTCACCGTCAAGTTCGAAGTATTCTTCGTCACCCTTTATGTTTCCAATCTTTGAGCAAAGCTCAAAGCCATTTCTGTTGCTCTTTGCCTTGAAGCTGACCTTGTACTCATGTCCTCTTTGGAAGCTAAGGTTTCTGTGCCTGAACTGTAGATCCCATTTTTCTTTTTCAGCACCTTCGGGCACTTGGATGAGAATGCGGACAGCTCCTTCAGATAGCTCAAAATACTGCTTTGCAGGGCTTACTTCCACAGTATGCCATGGAAGAATCTTATGATCGAAAGTGGTCTCTCCCAAAACCTCATAAGCGTGTGTGCTCTGCATATCAGTCATACCGGCAGTGGTTGGTGCAATCATAGCAGCTGCCAGAAATCCTGCAATGATCTTCTTATAATTTTTATACATGATAATCCCTCTCTTTATCTATCTTCTTTGTAATATTATTATATATTATTGTGCTCCATATGTCAAGATTGTTTGTTAAAGTTTACCAAGGAGGGCTAACCGATTTATTGGTGAAAAACTACTTTGATAAAGAATATCCTAGCAAAGACAGGGGATGCTGAAAAAGCTGATAATATTGAAGAAAACGGTATCTGCAATGTAGCATCTGGACTTGTTATTTCAAATGTGGATCAGGATACTTCGATGCTGAGAGGAAGTATTCAGAACTTTGCTTTACAAAAGGAATTGATCTCAGTATGTTCTGTACTATTCTAAGACAGCTGGATTTTGAGCGATTGCAGTTTACTAAGCCGCTAACAGATCTCTCTGAGGGACAAAAAGAAGATTCTGATTGCTACAAGCCTGCTGACTCTTGCACATCTTTATATCTGGTACGAGCCCCTTACCTACATAGATGTTTTTTCACGTATGCAAATAGAGAAACTGTTGCTAGAATATAAGTCAACAATGCTTTTGGTTGAACATCATACGTGGTTTCGGGAGAAAGTTGCCACAAAGATAATAGATTAATAATAAAATTGCCCGACAGCATGTGTAGTCTGCTGTCGGGCAATTATTATATGCTATTTAAGTTATTTCTTGTGTTTCCGGCTTATTATTACCATAACCAGAGAAATAATAAGAAACGGTGTAATGTTAAATCTTCCGGATGTTTTTGGACTGTTTCCATTATTATTATTATTATTTGCTTTTGAAGTTGAAACAGTACTATTTGAATTAAGAAGTTTTAAACTTTTCAGCGGAATTTCCGTATGTCTTACGTATTCCGAAGATCCAGCCTTGAACAGCTCATATTCAAGGTTATTACCGTTTCGGTAAATAAAGCTGAAGTGAGCGTCTGCGGTTCCTATAGATGTAGAAAGATAGCCTGAATGAGCATAAGTAAATGCGAGTTCTAGAGTATTTGTCTGATATTCTTTTGAATTAGTCGGACAAATGAGTGTATCACCCTCAGTTAGTATAAACTCATATTCGCCTTGTGAGTGGTCATGGCCAAAAAGATAAAGGATGTTCATATCATACTTCTTCACGTAAGAGTTTATAAGGTTTGCAATTTCGTAAGAATTAATGATATTATAAGCAGTTGAGCCTGACCAAGATCCTATACGGCTTCCACTTTGAGGTTGAACGCCCAGTGCATGTAGCCCAGCGTGAGCGGAAATAATAATTATCTCACCTTTATAATTCTTTGCTTTTTCATTGAGGAAGTTTTCAAGTTGACTTTTTATATTATCGTAATCTTGTAGCGTTTGTGGAGAACTATTAAGCGATTCGTAGTTTATGCCATAAACAATAATATTATTTGCGCTAATACTGTTTTTACCGTTGGTGGCTACACTGTCTGAGTTTCCGTTGAAAATTACTCCGCATCCTTCTGAAAAACTACTGTCTGCACCGAGACCTGCTTTTAATGACAGTTCTGAAACTGCTTTTGAGGAGTCGTGGTTTCCTGCCACATAAACGGTATCAAGTCCTCCAAGATAAGGTTTTATTCTTGGCGCATAGGTGTTTATCATTGTATCGTAGTCCATAGTCGGACCGTTTATCATATCACCTGTACATACAATAAGTGACGGTATATACCCGCCTGTGTTATCTAGAACGTTTTCAATAGCTTTGCTAATAAGGTCGTATTGCTCATGTATATCGGAAAATGTAATGATAGAATCCGGAACTACACCCTTTGTAACGACAAAAAGTGCTTCCTGTGATTTTTCACGGTAATAATGATTGTCACTGTCGTGAGCTTCGACAATACAGCTTACATGATGAATTCCAGTCGGCAAATTTGCAAGATCATTGTCAGTAAAATTGAGTACACCAGTTTCAGATTCTTCACCATCAGAGAACCATTTTATGTTGTCGACAACAATGGAATCGTCGAAAAGTTCTACTGTGAATTCAGGAGCGGGATAACCACTGCCTTCAATTGCGAAACTCTGAGCACAAGGCTGAGTTTTTATACATCGAGCAAGTTCTTCTCCGCAGGAATATAGTTCGATATCGGCAGCATCATCTGCATTGTCAGTACAGCCAAAAGGTGATGTTGAACTTTCGGAATATGTAAGGTAAGTCTTTTTGCCGTTGTCAATGTAATAGAATTTACCGTCGACATAATTCCAGGTTTGATCGCCTTCGGTCCACCAGTCATGAGTTAGATACAGGTCGTTTTCGTAGCACCCGAGACAATGCGAGTCAGAATAGAGATAATTGTAATGCGCTGCAGTGCTTGTAACCATTTTATCTTCGTAGAAACGCCATATGTACTCTGCACTTTGTTTGTCGTCGGCAGTGAGAAGTACGTTTTGGCCATTGGAATTCTTTGCACTGATAAGATAATTCCTGCCGTCTTCGAGTTCTGTAACCTTGAACCATTGCTGACCGTTATCGAGTGTTATGATTCCCTTTTCGGAAGTAAGCGGAATAGTTGCTGAGAATTCCTCTGCTATCCCGTAGGCATGTGTATTTGTGAAATACATCATAAAAGCTGCAGAGATTGTCGCGAATAGCAGAGATAGTTTAGTGTGGAAATAGATAAGTGTCACCTCCGTAATATGTCTCAATAACATAATTATACTATCATAATATGTCTTAATAACATAATTATACCATTTTATGTTTGATATGTCAAAGGGAACATTTGCATTTTTGGTGGAAATTCTGCATAAAAATGCCCCGAAGCAGATTTTGCTTCGGGACGTAGTTTTATTTGTGCCTGCGCTCTGGGTAGCGCTTATAGTATTCCTCTTTGTCTGCATACATTTTTTCATCGGCAGTAGACATCGCGTATCTTACATCATGTCTGCCTTCATCGTTGCAGTAACCTACTGCAAAGCTTACACCTTCGGGACTTTCTGAATAGCTCTTTAGTTTGGCAATTTTATTTTCAAATTCATCGTCGCTCATTCCTACAACAAAAACAGCAAACTCGTCGCCGCCTGCGCGGTAAACGTCATTTCCTATAAATGTCTCCTGTAAGATAAAAGCGGCATTTTTGATTAGGAGATCTCCAGCAATATGGCCACTTGTATCATTGACCTGTTTTAGACCGTTAAGATCAGCAAATACAATACGGAGGTTTTCGGGATAGTTTTCTTTGCCGTCAACAAGAGCATTTACGCGATTATTCATGGCATTACGATTTTTAACGCCCGTAAGAAGATCAAGAGTACTCATTATCTCAAGACGGTTCAGAAGCTGATAGTTTGCAATAGCGTATGATATAAAGTAAGTTGTGAGCTCAAGTGTTTCACGTATCTTTAGTGCGTCATTGGCATCGAATTCAGTTACCCAGATATAGCCTTTGGTTTCTCCGTTGTAGTTGAGAGGAAAAAGTACGAGAGTTTTTGTGTCATATTGCTTAAGAGATTCATACCATGCTGGATTGCGGGATTTGAGAGCCTCCATATCTTTTTCACTTTTTATCATAAGGAGGTTACTGCCGTCGATAGTTGAAGGCCATGTCTGTACAATATCAAAAAACTCGGGAGTAATTATGCTTGTTATCGGTCCCTGTGTACCTTCAACAACGTGATCTTCACTTAAAAGTCTGCACATACCTGCATTGAAATCAGTGAGCAGTATGCAGCATCGGTTAGCGTGGCAGAGCTGACGAATATGAGTTGTGACTTCGTTAATAGAAGTCTGAAAATCTGAACCGCTGTATAGCTTTATACATGCCTGAAGCACATTTGAAGCTGTTTCAAGCGGAATATCAGACATAAGCTTGGAATCAGCATTTAGCGTTATTGTGTATGTATATGCACAATATCCTATATTTTCATCATCACTTTTTATTGGAATGAAGAAAAGATTGAACCATATGTCAAATCGCTCAGGGTGTACATAAGTATGAAGTACTTCTTTTTTTACAGCAGAGCGATAGCAGAAATCTTCGAAATTCAGATCGAGTGGAAAGTACTTGGTATATAGCGAGTTCGGTACGAATACTTTTTCTTTTGCTATATCAGTATTGGTGTCACCATTACGTTCTATTGAGTCGATATACATTTGATTCCCGTCAACAATTCTTATATCACCATAACATCCGTCAGGTTTCTTTTCGACTGACATTATGCAGGTTACGGAATTGAATGAATCAAGTAATTGTTTAAAATCCATATTGATACCTCGCATTCTGATTAGGGATATTTGAACTTATATAGTATTATATCACACATTATCACACTATTCAATTGATATTTTGTTAATATTTAATTATGGAATATCAAGTTTCAGATATTGACAATACAAATTCTTTTAATTAGAAGGAGATGTATTGACGAAAATATAATATGAATTTGTCGTAATGCACAATCAGGGAAAAGCTTTTTTGTGTGTACATACAATTTTATAATTGTATTGTGGAAGTTGTATTTACAAATGAAGATTTGTATGGTATTATGAAGAAAAAGCCGATTGCTTTCGGTTGTGGGAGGATATTATGGAAGATTATAAATATTTGACGATTGTGGAATGGGCTAAGAACTATATAGCTTCTAAAGGACTCAGACCAAGAGATCGTTTTCTCACTGAAAAGGAGCTTTGTGAGATACATGGAGTCAGCAGACAGACCGTTCGTCAGGCACTTATGTGTCTTGAGAACGAAAACGTGATCTGCCGAGTTAGGGGCAGCGGAGCGTTCGTTTCTGGTGGTTTTGCACAGAGTATCCCAACTGCTCAGGTTCAGACGAGGAACATAGGTGTAATTTCTACGTATTTTACGGATTATATTTTCCCGCAGATCGTAACTGGTATCGAAAGTGTGCTTAACGATTCGGGTTATTCCATGCAGCTTGCGATAACACATAATAAAGTTGCTGAGGAACAGCAGGCTTTACAGAGTATGATATCAGGCGGAGTTCAGGGGCTTATAGTGGAACCTTCAAAGAGTGCTCTTCCAAATCCGAATATGGCACTTTACGATGAGCTAAGAAGAAATAATATACCAGTTGTTTTCTTTAATGCTAACTATCCGTGGTCGGATTATCCCTGTGTTGCTATGGATGACGAAGCAGTTGGTAAAATAGCAACGGATTACTTATTTGAATGTGGCCACACTAAGATAGCAGGATTATTTGCGCTCGATGATATACAGGGGCACAAGCGCTACAGTGGCTTTATAAAGAGCTGTATAGCACACGGGCTTAAAAATGCTGAAGAAAATGTTATGTGGTTTGCGACAACTGATAAGAACTTTATTTTTACGTCTGGCGGAAATCATTTATTGGAGTTTCTGAGCGAGATAACTGCTGTTGTATGCTATAATGATAACATTGCAATTAAACTGCTGCAATTCTGTAAAATGCATGACATAAATGTTCCTGACGATTTGTCGATAGTAGGTGCTGATGATTCAAAATATGCGTCTATATGTGATGTTCCGTTAACAACTGTGATTCATCCGCAGAGAAAGCTTGGTGAAGCTGTTGCGGAGAAGCTGATTGACAGAATAAATACATTTAACGATGAAAACGAAGACATAATATTTACTCCTGAGCTTAAAATAAGGGAGTCTGTAAAAAAACTCTGACTCTCATAATATATAGACAACAATGGGATAAAAAGCGTGAGGGATATTAATTATGAATGAGAAAAAAGAAATGGCACAGGACGTTAAACGTCTTGATATCAAAAAAATCGAGGAGCTTCTGCAAAGTGGCTGCTTAGAAAACTGTGACGAAATGCTCGATAATATACTAGGCGAGGTTGAGTATACAAGTATAAAGTCACTTATGATAAGATTATACGTATGTATGGACATTTATGTGGCGGCTCATACATTTGCTCGTAAGATAGGTGTGAGCAATGAAAAGTTTTTTGGGCAATTCGGTACTGCTGATGATATAGGTACTGAGCTCATGACCGCTGATGATACTTTGAAGTTCCTGCATAAGATTATTCACGACTGTATAATGTGGCGCGTAGAATCTGCAAAAGAGAGTAGCAGAAGTATAGTTGCCAAGGCGAGAGATTATATAGACAAGAATTACATGAATGACGAGCTTTCACTTCTCCTTGTTGCAGAGGCTGTGGGACTTAGCCCATCTTATCTTAGTGCTCAGTTCAAGAAGGAGTACGGACAAAATTTGTCCGAATATATTGCTATTGCAAGAATCGGACGTGCAAGGGAGCTTCTTTGCTGTACTTCAAAGATGATATACGAGATAGCGTATGACGTGGGATTCCGCGATTACAGGTATTTCAGTCAGATTTTCAAGAAGTATACTGGACAGACGCCAAGGCAGTTCCAGAACAATGCAAATATTTGCCCATGAAATCAAAACAGAATGTATACCCAAAAAATAATAAACATTTAGTGTAACATTTTCGGTATCAATGTAAGTACAAATTGATTATAATGTAAGTACAAGTTAACGGATTGTTCGTTAATGGGATAATTAATTCGGATGGAGGAATTTAGATTATGAAAATGAAAAAGATTTTAGCAATGGCGGCAAGTATGATTCTTTGTGGTACAATGTTCGCTGGCTGTGGCAGTACAAGTAGCTCAACAGACAAAACTGACACAACACAGGCTCCCAAAACTACAAGTGCGGACACAGCAAAGGATGATGATGCCAAGGCCGATGAAACCAAGGCCGATGACAATAAGTCGGACGGATTGATTAAAGTAGGCATTATCAATAACGATCCGAACGAGTCAGGATACCGTACAGCTAATGTTAACGATCTTAAGGCTACTTTTACAAAGGAAAACGGTTTTGATGCTTCCTTTACATACAGCCTTAAGAATGAGGAGCAGATCAATGCAGCTCAGAAATTTATCCAGGATGAAGTTGATTATCTTCTTCTCTCGGCCGCTGATACTGCTGGTTGGGATTCAGTTCTCAAGGATGCACAGGCTGCAGGCGTAAGAGTTATTCTTTTCGACCGTACCATTGATGCTGACGAGAGCCTTTATGAAGCTTCTATTGTTTCCGATATGGCAAAGGAAGGCGAACAGGCTGTTGATTGGCTCAAGTCACAGGATCTCAAGGCTTATGATATTATTCATCTTCAGGGTGTAATGGGATCGGCTGCTCAGAAGGGTCGTTCTGGTGCTCTCGATGATACTGCAAAGGAACTTGGCTGGAACATTGTTACACAGCAGACAGCTGAATGGAATGCTGAAAAGGCGCAGCAGATCGTTCAGTCAGTTATAGACGCTGGTAAATCATTCAATGTAATTTATGCCGAGAACGATGATATGGCAATGGGCGCAGTTGCTGCTTTAGATAAAGCAAATATCTCTCACGGCGTTGACAAGGATGTAGTCGTTATAGGCTTCGACTGCAACAAGTGGGCACTTGAGGAACTTAAGAAGGGCAATTGGAACTATGATGGACAGTGCAATCCTTTCCAGTCATCATATATCAAGGATATAATTGATAAGCTCGAAAATGGCGAGACACTCTCTCAGAAGACTATCATTATGGACGAAAAGGGCTTTGACGCAAAGACTATTACTGATGCTGACGTTGAGCAGTACGGTATATAAATTATAGTGTTACAGGACACTGAATAATTAAATCAAGTGCGGTGACGCATCCGTGAATGCTAGATGTCACCGCACTAATTTTAGAAATTAATACGTATTACATAATACGGAAGAATATGAAAACTCACTTAGGAGGCAAAGCAATGCAGGAGAAATCATTGCTGGAGATGCGGGGGATATACAAGTCCTTTCCTGGTGTAAAAGCTCTTTCAAATGTAGATTTTACGTTGCGTGGTGGTGAGATACATGCACTTATGGGCGAAAACGGCGCAGGAAAATCCACACTGATTAAAGTTCTTACGGGCGTATACATCAAGGATGGTGGAGATATCTTCATTAAGGGACATAACGGTCCGGTTCAGATACATTCTCCCCAGGAAGCTCAGAATTTAGGCATAAGCACTGTATATCAAGAGATATCATTGTGTCCAAATCTTTCGGTAGCCGAGAATATTTTTCTTGGCAGAGGTAAAAGTCAGCTTGTGAACTGGCGAAGCATGAATAAAAAGGCAGGAGAATTGCTTGATTCTCTTGGAATAGGCGTTAAACCTACCCAACAGCTTGCCAGCTGTTCCATTGCTGTTCAGCAGATGGTTGCTATAGCAAGGGCAGTTGATATGGAGTGCAGTGTGCTCATACTTGATGAGCCAACTTCATCTCTTGATGAGTCTGAGGTCGCAAAGCTCTTTAAACTAATGAGACAATTGAAAGAACGAGGCGTTGGAATAATCTTTGTTACTCATTTCCTTGACCAGGTTTATGAGGTATGTGACAGAATAACCGTGCTTCGTGATGGACAGCTTGTTGGTGAGTATGAGATAGAAAAGCTTCCTCGTATACAGCTTGTATCGAAAATGCTGGGTAAAGAGCTTGATGATATGGCTGATATCAAGAACGATGCACCTCCATTCAGCAAGGAAAACAAAGGTTATGTATATGAAGCTGAGGGACTTTGCAGTTCTGAAGGTATTAAGCCATTCAATTTCAATATACGCAAGGGTGAGGTAAATGGTTTTACCGGACTTCTCGGTTCGGGAAGAAGTGAGTGCGTAAGAGCTATATTCGGTGCTGACAAGGTAACAGGTGGCAAGGTAAAAGTCAATGGCAAGGATGTTAAGATCAACAAGCCGATTGATGCCATGAAGAACGGTATAGCATATCTTCCTGAAGACCGTAAGCGAGACGGTATAGTTGGTGATTTATCCGTAAAGGACAATATTATTCTTGCATTGCAGGTTAAAAAAGGATTCTTCAAACCTTTTTCCAAGGCTGAAGCAGTAAAATTCGCAGAGGAGTATATAAAGCTGCTAGATATCAAGACCGCTTCCGTGAATACTCCTATAAAGTCGCTTTCGGGTGGTAATCAGCAGAAGGTTATCCTCGGCCGTTGGCTGCTTACTAATCCAGAATATCTTATTCTTGATGAACCTACCCGCGGAATAGATGTCGGAACTAAGGTAGATATCCAGAAGCTCGTTCTCAAACTTGCTTCCGAGGGCATGAGTATTACCTTTATCTCATCGGAGACGGATGAGATGTTGCGTACTTGTTCAAGGCTTCTCGTTATGCGTGACCGTAAGCTTGTAGGCGAGCTTACTGGTGATGAGCTTACTCAGAATACTATCATGAATACTATAGCGGGAGGTGATCGGTAATGTCATCAAAGGTTAAAACTGCTCAGAAAACTTCGTTTCTGACAGCCATTATCAGAAAACAGATTTTTATACCGATCGCTGCTCTGATAATACTTGCTATTTTCAATTTTATTGTTGATCCTTCGTTTTTCAAGATAACTCTTGGACACAACAACGATGGCAACCCTATTCTTTCAGGAAATCTCATTTCAATTATTGACTACGGCTCAGAGCTTGCTATTCTAGCTATAGGCATGACTCTTGTAACAGCTTCTTCTCGCGGACAGGATATCAGTGTTGGTGCTGCGATAGCAATCAGCGGAAGCGTTATACTGCGAGTGCTTTGCGGTACGAATTCTCGTCCTGAAAGTTTGCAGGCTCCTATTATAGTTGCTTTTCTTGTAAGCTGTCTTGTTGCAATGGCTTTCGGTGCTTTTAATGGAGCTCTTGTATCAATTTTCAAGATACAGCCAATGGTTGCAACGCTAATCTTGTTCACCGCAGGTCGTTCAATAGCTGCGTGGATAAACAATAATGAGCTTCCTGTAGTAAATGATAAGACCTTTCTGAATTTCGGAACTGTTTTCCCGGGAATACCAGTACAGACACCAGTATTCATAGCAATCCTATGCTTTATAGTAATATGGTTAGTTATGAAATTTACGAATCTCAGTTTGTATGTTCAGTCTGTTGGTATCAACGAGAAGACTTCGCGTCTGAACGGACTTAATCCAGCTCTTATTAAGTTTATCACATATGTTATTCTCGGACTCTGTGTTGCAGTTGTCGGTTTCATAAAGGTGGCAAGAATAGGTACAATAAACTATTCAGTCATTGCGAAGGATATTGAAATGGATGCAATCCTTGCAGTAGCTCTTGGAGGCAACTCACTTGGCGGAGGTAAATTCAACATTACAGCTTCGGTACTCGGAGCATATGTTATTCAGTTCCTTACCACAACGCTTTACAAGCTTCAGGTACAGTCGGATGCACTTCCTGCATATAAAGCAGTAGTCGTTATTGTTCTTGTTATACTCAGTGCACCGATAGTAAGAGAAAAGATAGCAGCTGTTTTCAAAAAGTTGCGTGCTCCTGAAAAAGCTAAGAGCAGTACCTGATAACATCGGCGCAGAACGGAGGAATCATTTATGCCGCAAACAGATATGAATGTCGGCGCAAAACGCCGTCGTCTGCTTGGAGGAATTTCAGATACTAATCTGCTTATGTCAATTACGATAATCGTTTTTATAATAATGTATTTATTTGCGATCTTCGGACTTGGTGCAGGCTTCCTCAAAGCTCAGACATTTTTTAATATGTTAAATGCAAATGCTGCCCTGATAATACTTGCCTGTGGAATGACGCTGGTCATGATAACAGGTGGAATCGACATCTCACTTGGTGGTATGACAGCTCTTGTAAGCATGTGCTCAGCTGTTTATCTTGATCACCACAGTGGCAGCGTCTTTGGAGCAATAATGATATCACTTGGTATCGGACTTGCATTTGGTCTCATACAGGGATTCCTTGTAGCTTATCTTGATATTCAACCTTTTATTGTAACGCTTGCCGGAATGTTCTTTGCAAGAGGTATGACTACAATAGTAAATACAAATCCGTTCAATGTTCAGAACGAAGCATTTGTAAAGCTCAAGGAAACTAGAATTATAATTCCCGGTATGGGATCTGTAAACAAAAGAGGTGTTTATATTGACGCTTATATAGAGATCGGCGTCGTTGTAGCTCTTTTGATAGTTGCAGCCCTGTTTATCTTCCTTAAATGGACAAAGACTGGAAGAAGTTTCTATGCAGTTGGCGGTAACAAGCAAAGCGCACTTATGCTCGGAATAAATGTAAAGAGAACGACATTCCTTGCATATCTTATGTGCGGAATTTTAGGCGGAATTGGTGGATTTGTATATTTTATGCACGCAGGATCAGGCTCAGCATCTCATGCAACTGGTGCGGAGATGAATGCCATAGCTTCCTCCATCATTGGAGGAACGATGCTTACGGGCGGCGTCGGAAATATCATCGGAACATTTTTCGGCGTACTTTCACTTGCTCTCATACAGAATATAGTATCATCAGCAGGTCTTGATGAGGCGTGGTGGACTGGTATTACAAATGCTTCGATGCTTTGTATTTTCCTTGTAGTCCAGAGTATAATCATAGCACGCCGCAAGAAAGCTAATCTTTCTGTTACTAAGCCTGCAGAAGCAAAAGGAGTTAAAACATGAGCAGTGCAGAACAAATAAAAAATGGAAAAGCGGTAATAGGAATCGAATTCGGATCGACTCGTATCAAGGCAGTTCTTATAGGAGAAGATCATGTGCCGCTTGCTGCAGGCATACATGACTGGCAGAACGAATTGCTTGATGGTGTGTGGACCTATTCTCTTCAAAATGTAAAAATAGGTCTTCAGGAATGCTTTGCAGATCTTATTAAGAATGTTGAAAAAAACTACAGTGTAAAGCTTGAAAAAGCTGCAGGAATCGGTATATCAGCAATGATGCACGGATATCTTGCATTTGACGAGAATGATCAGCAGCTGGTACCATTCAGGACATGGCGTAATACTATGACTGAAGAGGCTGCAGACAAGCTGACTGAGGCATTTTCGTTCAATATACCACAGCGTTGGAGCATAGCTCATCTTTATCAGGCTATACTCAATAAAGAATCTCATATAGGCAAACTTGATTTTATGACCACACTTGCAGGTTATGTTCACTATCTTCTTACGGGTGAAAAAGCTATCGGCGCTGGCGATGCTTCTGGAATCTTTCCGATTGACCCGCTTACCTGTAATTACGACAATGATATGGTCGCAAAGTTTGACGAGCTTGCTGCAGGGTCAGATCTACGTAAAGGACTTATCAGTCTTTTACCGCATATTGTACCTGCAGGAGATTGTGCAGGACACCTTACGGAAGAAGGAGCTAGACTTCTTGATCCGACAGGTACTTTCAAAGCAGGAGTACCGTTCTGCCCGCCTGAGGGTGATGCACAGACCGGAATGGCTGCTACTAACAGTATAACTCCGAAAACAGGAAATGTTTCAGCAGGAACTTCTATATTCTCAATGATAGTCCTTGAAAGAAACCTTTCAGCCGTACATCGTGAGATAGATATTGTTACTACCCCGTGTGGTGCACCTGTTGCAATGGTACACTGCAACAGCTGTACATCTGACCTTGACGCTTGGTTTAGTATGTTTGGAGGACTTCTCAAGGAGTTCGGACTGGATATACCAAAGGGTAAGCTTTATGATACAATGTATTCCCTTGCAGCAGAGGGAAATGCAGATTGCGATGGTATAGTTTCATACAACTATTATGCTGGCGAGCCTGTTACAGGCATTAAGGACGGCAGACCGTTACTTATGAGATGTCCTGATTCGGACTTCAGTATAAAAAATCTTGCAAGAAGTCTGGTTTATTCCTGTGTTGCTTCATTAAAAGCTGGTATGGATATACTTACCGAGCAGGAAAATGTGAAGCTTGAGCGTATATACGCTCATGGCGGCTTTTTTAAAACGCCTTTCCCAAGTCAGAATTTCCTTGCAGCAGCTCTAGGCTCAGATGTGACGCTGATGAAGACTGCAGGTGAGGGCGGAGCATGGGGTATAGCTTTGCTTGCTGCGTATATGGTTAATAGGAGTAACGGTGAGAGTCTCGAGACCTACCTGAGCAGCCGTGTATTTGCTGATATGGAAGGCAGTACAGTAGCTCCGAAAAAAGAAGATATCGATGGTATAAATGCATATATGACTAAATATATTTCGGGACTTTCAGCTGTGAGAGCGGCTATATCC
>JAFZYX010000195.1 GCA_017616055.1 Ruminococcus sp. | reverse complement strand
TTTCGCCAACAGAACCGTCGTCGCTCATAAGAACGAACTTTGAGCTTGCATCTTTGAACTCGTCTTCGAGTATAACAAGGTCTTTTGTTCTGAATCCGACTATCGAATGAACCTCAACGCCTAAGGCATGGAGTTTCTTAGCTACAGGATAAGCGATAGCGCAGCCAACTCCACCGCCGACTACAGCAACCTTTTTGAGACCTTCTGTTTCTGTTGCTCTGCCGAGAGGTCCTACAAAATCCTGTAAACATTCGCCTTCATTGAGGTGATTGAGTTTTTCTGTGGTAGCGCCAACTATCTGGAAAATGATCGTAACAGATCCGCTTTCACGATTGAAATCTGCGATAGTGAGCGGTATACGCTCGCCGTCAGCATCAGTTCTAAGTATAATGAACTGTCCCGGCTCCGCCTTTCTGGCTACTTTGGGAGCGTTTATACGCATAAGGGTAACAGTGGGGTTCAGACTTCTTTTTTCAAGAATTTCAAACATTGTCCATACCTTCCTTGCGATAGATTTGCAATGCGGGAGCTTTCATGTTAGTCGCCGTTGACTTCATATGATACAGGCATTGCATTGATATATTCAATATTATATCACAAAAAACAGATGTTGCACAAATATAACAGGGGAATATCGATATTCCAATATCGATATTTGTGTTATGAAATAGACAATCCAATGCTTGGCATTATACAGTTAAACGGCGCAGAAAGCCTGTAAAAAAGAAAAGGACAGCACTTTGCCATCCTTTTATTTATACTTTTCAACCAATAAACTTTATTCTAAAAAAGAATATGTATATATGATTTTGTATATATTGTTTACTTGTATTCTGCAAAGGCGCTCTCGTTTCTGACTTCATAAAGGCGATTCACTAGCTTTAACTCGTTGTCCGAAAGCTTATGTCCCGAGGTGTATATGAGCATGTCTTTGAAGTTGTTGTCAGGAAAAGAGCATTTGCGCTGTACAAGACCATATTTACCGCAGAGGCTTGCAGGCATGGGAGAGTCCAACATGAAAGCCTGAGGTACAGTCAGCAGGAAGTCAAGAGCGCTTCCTCGGTCGTACATGCACACCTTTCTTACAGGTACGTCTGCAGGACGGTTTGAGGCATAGAGTTTCTCTACAGCTCCTGAAACGTAGGGAACTGCGTCGTCGCCTTGACCTAGTTCTGTATAGCTGCATGAAAGATCAGAATAGGTTATCGTTTCAGCGTTTGCAGCAGGATGTTCTGAGGACATTACTGCAAGCATTTCGAACTCCCACAGTAGCTTGCTGTCGAGATTCTTTTCAGCAAGGAAATCGGTGAAATACTTCTCATGTGCCGCATTGAAGCGGATGACTCCGAAATCGTAGCCGTTTTCACGAACATTTTCGATAGTTCTGAGGGAATTAGTCTCACAGAAGAATATCTCCATATCCTCAGGAGCGTTTAGACCTGCAATGTATTCCGAGAAAGCCTTTGATATGTAACCCGTTCTTGGCACGGATATGCGAAGTCGGCTGTTTTTAGGCTTGTCGGGGGAGTGTATAGCCTCCATATTGTCAATCTGAATTAGTATTTGCTTAGCATAATCGAGGAATTTAAGTCCCTGATCAGTGGGAATGACACCCTTTGATGTTCGTCTGAAAATAGTGATACCTAGAGTGTTTTCCAGTTCTTTTATAGCTTTGCTCAGATTGGGCTGAGCCATGTAGAGATTTTCGGCAGCTTGGGTTATAGAGCGTGTTTTTTCAATCTCAACAGCATATTTGAAGTGAAGTGTGTTCATGGTTCAGTCTTCCTCATGTCATCGCCTTTTATCTGGAAATCCGCCGTTATTATGTGGAGGAGTGTCAACTCGGCGTACCTCTAGATGTCTTGTTCTGGGTTTTTCAGCGGCTGGCTCTGGAGTTTTCGCAATAGGCGCCTCCACAGGTTTTGCTTCTGGCGCTTTCGAAGCTTCATGAGCTGTACTTTTTTCGGTTATTTTTGTGGGAAGGCATGGATTTCCTGAAGCTATGCAGTCAGAAGGAATATCCTTAGTAACAACACTTCCTGTTTTTATCACAACGTTGTCGCCGATAGTTACTCCTGCCGCAACGGTAACATTGCTACCGAAACAAACATTGCTGCCGACCTTGATAGGCTTTGCGTATTCCATACCCGTATTTCTTTCTACAGCATCAAGTGGGCGTTTAGACGTGCAGAAACAACAGTTCGGACCAACATAAACGTTATCACCAAAGGTGATTTCGCCATTGTCTATCATTATACAGTTTACATCTGCATGGAAATTATTTCCGATAACGATATTGTAGCCGTAATTGCAGAGGAATCCCGCTTCAATAGTTACATTATCGCCTTTGAGCGCTACTATCCTATCAATAACCCTTTCTTTCTTCTGAAAGTCGTTATATTCGAGTGAATTGAACTCTCCGCAGAGTTTTCTTGCCTTTACTCTTTCTGTGAACAGTTCTCTGTCACTTGCGTCGTAGAGTTCTCCTGCTTGTTGTTTTTCCTTTTCGGTCATTTTAAACCCTCCTTGATTTTGAATTATATTTAAAAGCTGGTATAAGCATTTAAGCTTATAATTTACTTTCTCGGTTAAGTATAAATCTCAGTATCATAAATCCCAATTAGAGCGAAACAAACAGTGAAATAAACAAGGATTAGTCTATTATTAGGCGATTGGAAGTAGATTTATCCTTTCCTTTTTTCCCAGTTTTCGTCATAGTAGTATTCCGGGGCGGCTGGATCTATGTATATGGTTATATCATCAATTGTTGTATTCTCGCCGTGATCGAAGATATAGTATTCTGAGCCATTGTACAGATAACGGTACTGATTGCGGTTGTACAGGGCAGAATATATATAATTGTCTGAATGTAATTTACCAGAGGTCTGTTCATAAGAATCGAGCAGTTTACGGTTGACTGCTTCGCCGATGTAATTTGCAGTTATTGCAAGTGTACAGCGTTCTCTTCGACGTTCGACGGCTCTTTTCCTGAACAGGATATAAAGTAGATTTTTCAGGAGAAACACAGCAGTTAGATAAATGAAAATGAATAATATACCATAGAAAATTTTTATTTCAAGGTCATCATCTAATAAATCGAAAATAAAAGGGGATAAAAGGCATATCACTGCAAGGATAACAGATGCAGTCCTGTTGAAGTATTTTTCTATATTCAACTTCAGCTTTTTGAAAGTGCTTCTGTTGTCGATGTTTACACGTCTTGTATTGATAGGTGTAAGTATCAATATCAGAACTGCAAGAGATATACAACATATATATCTATTAAGTACAAATACACCGAAAAAAAACAACATTACGGAAAAAAGAATTGCGGAACAGCCTAGAATGGCTATTAAGGTTCCTTTTTTGTATGTGAACTCTTCTCGTGTAATTTCTTCATATGACCTACCTTTTTCATAAAGATCAATTAACATAATACGATCCACCGGTTACTAATTATACAGAGATCAGCGCTTGCTGCCCTTAGATCCGAAGCTTCCTCCCATTGAAAGGATATTAGTATCAAAGGTGTAGCTTATCTTCTCACCCTGCCTATAACGTTTGAGAGCAAGCTGGATAAGTCTCTCGAGGAGCTCAGGGTATTTCACGCCCTTTGGTTCCCAGAGGTAGAAAGCAAGTGAACCTGGAATAGTGTTTATCTCATTTATATAGACCTTATCTGTAGACATATCAATCATGAAGTCTATACGTGTAACACCGTTGAGACCTAGATAACGGAAAGCGTCAACAGCAGTTTTTCTAATGAATTCATCCTGCTCGGGAGTAATGTCTGCAGGTATCTTTCTTTTCAGCGTAGCCATGCCTTTGCTGCCACCCTTTCCACCGCCAACATATTTCTGATCGTAGCTGAGGATATCCTCGCCGCTTGCCTGTACAGGCTCTTCGCAAACAGAAGCTTCTGCGGACTCGCTATCGCCTGCTACGGCACAGTTTATCTCCTTTAACTGTACAACGCATGGCTCAATGAGGATACGGTCTGCGAACTCAAAAGCTTCTTCTATTGACTTTATAAGGCTGTCTCTGTCTTTGCCCTTTGAGATACCGACGCTTGAACCGAGATTAATGGGCTTTACGATAACTGGATAGCCGAACTTCTTTTCAACTTCCGCTACCATTCTTTCCATTTCGTTTATCTCGTATGATGAGAAACGGCAACAGTCAAGAACAGGGAAACCGGCGTCCTTGAGGAGTATCTTCATTACGAATTTATCCATGCCTATTGCTGAAGCTAGAACATCACAGCCTACATATGGCAGGTCTAGAGTCTGGAGATAGCCCTGCAAAGCACCGTCCTCAACGTTTGTGCCGTGAACGATAGGGAAAGCAACGTCTATATCGGAAATGACATTTGAGCCGAACTTCTTCATCTTCTGGCGGATAAGCTGCACCTTACCTTCACTGCGTACAAAAACGCACTCAGTACACTCTTTGAGGAGAGCGGGGATATCTTTGAAGCTGTTTATATCCATGAGTTTTTCACCTGTCCAGAATTCGCTCTTTTTGGTCATATATACAGGGATTATATTGTACTTTTCCTTGTTTATGCTTGCCATAGCCTGAACCGCTGAGATAACTGATACCTCGTGCTCAACGCTTCTTCCTCCGAAAAGAACTGCAAGATTGATCTTCATTGTGATTACTCCTTTATTTAGCTGATGTAGCGGGCGATGCCCACATCGCTCCGTTGTGTCAGGTAATTATCTGTATTGGGCTGATGTGGGCATCAGCTCCTGTAAAGTTAATAATTATCAGGTAAGTCGTTTTCAAGAAGAACTATCTTCTTTTTGTCAGACTGATATGCACTTACGTGGGAGAGAGCTTCATTGAGGCTGTCTGCAACGAAAACATTGTTCATATCGTAACCTGCGTTCTTGATTCCATTATAGATTGGAACAGTCTGATTCTTACCAACGAGTACTATATGGTCACAGACCTTTGCGGCCTCCTGGCCAAACTCGAAATTGAGTTCTGCCTGTTTTTCGCCAAGTTCAACCATACCGGGAGTAACGAGTATTCGACAGGCATCGAAAAGGCCAAGAACGCTGAGAGCTGCGCGGCAACCGTTGGGGTTTGAATTG
>JAFZYX010000194.1 GCA_017616055.1 Ruminococcus sp. | reverse complement strand
GATGCTTCAGGCTAACAGCAAGAGCTTTGAGGGCAAGACAGTTGTTATCTCAGGTTCAGGTAACGTTGCTATATATGCTACAGAGAAGGCAACACAGTATGGCGCTAAGGTTGTTACTGTTTCTGACTCTAATGGCTACATCTATGATCCAGACGGAATCGAGCTTGATCTCGTTAAGCAGATCAAGGAGGTTGAGCGTGGCAGAATCAAGGAGTACGCTTCAAGAACTTCACATAAGAATGCTGAGTATCATGAGGGTAGTGTATGGACACTCAAGTCCAACGCAGGCAGCATAAAGCTTGATATCGCTCTTCCTTGTGCTACACAGAACGAGATCAACGGTGACGCTGCTAAGGCTATCGTTGCTAATGGTGGTTTTGCTGTTGCTGAGGGTGCAAATATGCCTTCAACACCAGAGGCTATCGAGGTTTACCTCAGCAATGGTATTCTCTATGGTCCTGCAAAGGCTGCTAACGCTGGCGGCGTTGCAACATCAGGTCTTGAAATGAGCCAGAATAGTGAGAGACTTAGCTGGACATTTGAAGAAGTTGATGAGAAGCTCCACGGCATCATGAAGTCTATCTTCAAGGCTTGCGATGAGGCTGCTAAGGAGTACGGAATGGCTGGCAACTACATGGCAGGTGCTAATATCGCAGGCTTCCTCAAGGTTGCAGAAGCAATGAAGGCTCAGGGCTGCGTTTGATTAAAAACTGATAGTGACTCATCAGTAAGAGCAGTATAGTATAATAACAGGTCTCCCGTTGTGCTAACCGACGGGAGACCTTTTGTATTCTATAATGCACAATTAATAGCTTCTCGAATTGGTGAAAACATAGAAATATAACTATTTGAACAATAATTATTGATGATAATGTTGAAATATGTGCAAAATGTGATATAATATGAAATGTAGTTATTTTATCATATTATGTAATAAGAATTATGCTATGGGGGAGATCATCAAATGAAAAAGCCTATAATTACTATTGAAAGACAATATGGAAGCGGCGGCAGCAATATCGGCAGGCTAACTGCTGAAAAGCTCGGTATCAATTGCTATAACAGACAGATACTTGAAATGACAGCTGAAAGGTGTGGAATTGCTCCCGAATATCTTGAAAATGCAGAGGAAAATGTTCCCACAAGTTTTCTTTATTCTCTTCTTTTGTCAGCAAATCCTGCAAGGACTATGGAGGAAAATCTACCTTTATCTGACAAGGTTTTTCTTATGGAGAGTCGTATAATCAACGAAATTGCCGACAGGGAGAAGAAGTTTGTCTTGGTTGGCAGGTGCGGAAGCTATATCCTAGAGGACAAGGGCTGTTTCAATGTATATATCTATGCCTCACCTGAGTTCCGTGTAAAAAGGGCAATCACCGAGTACGGCGTGAGTGAGGGAAAGGCGGAGTCCATAATGAAAAAGGCAGATAAGCGACGTGAGACATTTTACAACGTCAATACTGGCAGACTTTGGCAGGACAAGGATCAGTATACCCTGTGCCTGAACAGCGGAGTCCTAGGTGATGAGTTATGTGCAGAAATAATTGTTAGAGCATATCAGGAATATAACAGCAGATTTTCTGATTAACAGTAATTCTCGTATTATATATTGTATATATCAGCTCCTTTGCGGCAGAATAAACGTAAAGGAGCTGTTTTTATGTGTGTAGTTCTGATACGTTCGGTCATGCTTTATATACTTGTAATATTTGCAGTTAGACTCATGGGAAAGCGCCAGCTCGGAGAGCTCCAGCCTTCGGAGCTTGTTATTACTATACTGGTCTCGAATATTGCAACTCTCCCGATTGAAGACATTAATATCCCAGTGATTGTGGGAGTTACACCGATTTTGTCGCTGGTCTGCTTTGAAGTCATAACATCGTGGATAACCCTTCGATTTCCGAAGCTTAGAAAGCTAATATCTGGCAGCCCGAAAATAGTCATACAGAACGGTAAGATAAAGAGGGAAACTCTGCGGGAACTGAGATTTTCGGTGGACGATCTCCTTATGGCTCTAAGAAACAAAGATGTTTTCAATCCTGATGAAGTGCAGTTTGCAATGGTTGAAACTACTGGAAGCATTTCAGTGATGAAGAAGCAATCAGTAGAAACTCCTACGCGCAGCGATTTAGGCATTACCGCTGAGGAGATTGATCCACCTGTTCTGATAATTTCCGATGGTAGATTTATTGAAAATGCTATCGAGTCTATGAAGCTTAGCAGAAGCGTGGTTGAAATGATACTATCCTCTCATAATATAAGGGTAAAGGACGTTTTTCTAATGACTGCTGATAATTCAGGTAGCTTCTTTATCGCAGATAAAAAGGGGAATACTCCGCGAATAGTCAGGCTCGGAGGTGAAAAAAATGACAAGAGTGAGACTTAGTGCTGCAATTCTATTGATTATGATTGCGTTCAGCACTTTTACCTGTGTTTGGGTGAACCATTGTTGTGATGATATGCTTGGTGATATCAACAAGATATGTATTTTAGCTGAAAAAGGAGAAATCGATGCCCTACCCGAGGGCGCACGTGAACTCGGAAAAAAGTGGGAGCATTTTATAAATACGGCTTCTGTTCTTATCAAATATGACAAGCTAATAGAAATCGACAGGATTATTGCAAGGATAATTCAGCTTGCAGAAAAGGATGGCGATGAGCTGAAAGCGGAAATTTCCGAGTTTAGGAAACTCCTTGAAATGCTGAAAAAAGGTGAAACACCGCTTATTACAAGTGTATTCTAACAGAAAAGGGACGGTTTCCCGTCCCTAAATGAATGTATTATATTGTAGCTCAATTAATTACGCATTATTTTTCTAGTGTTCCGTGTGAGAGTGACTTCAGATAAGCATTGATGAAACCATCTAGGTCACCGTCCATAACAGCTTGAATATTACCGTTTTCAAAACCTGTGCGGTGATCTTTTACAAGAGTGTATGGCATGAATACATATGAACGTATCTGCGAGCCCCATGCTATCTGGTTCTGAACGCCCTTGATATCTTCGATTTTTTCTAGGTGTTCACGTTCCTTGATCTCGATAAGTTTTGAGCGGAGCATCTTCATAGCGTAATCCTTATTCTGGTACTGGCTTCGCTGTGTCTGACAGGAAACTACGATACCTGTAGGCTTATGGATAAGACGTACAGCGGAACTGGTTTTGTTTACCTTCTGTCCGCCTGCACCGCTGGAACGATAAACTTCCATTTCAATATCCTCAGGACGGATATCAACTTCGATAGAGTCATCGATTTCAGGCATAACTTCCAGAGCAGCAAATGAAGTGTGTCTTCTGCCAGATGCATCAAACGGTGATATACGGACAAGTCTGTGAACTCCGGATTCTGACTTCATATAGCCGTAAGCGTTGTCACCCTCGATAAGGATAGAAGCGGATTTCATGCCAGCGTCGTCGCCATCAAGGTAATCCAGCAACTCAACTTTGAAATCATGGCGTTCAGCCCAGTGATTGTACATACGGTAAAGCATTTCTGCCCAGTCCTGAGCCTCGGTTCCGCCTGCACCAGCATGGAAGGTGAGGATAGCATTAGCATTGTCATACTCGCCTGTGAGCAGAGTTGAAAGCTTTTCGTCTTCAAGCTTTGTCTTGAAAGCCTCAGACTCGCTTTTTATTTCTTCAATGTCACTTTCGTCGTCAGCTTCAATAGAAAGCTCGATAAGAGTGATTATATCTTCCAGATTATCGTTGAGCTTATTGAACTTCTCAATCTTTCTCTCCAGGGACTTCTGCTCCTTGAGCACTTTCTGAGAGTTCTCTAGATCGTCCCAGAAACCGTCCTTGCCTGTTTCTTCGGCAAGCTCGGCAACTCGTTTCTTAGCAGCCTCTATATTCAGAACATCTGCAAGTTCCGCCATTTCTTTGCGGTAGCCTGTCATTTCTACTCTGAGTTCGTCGAGTATTATCATAGTTTCAAATCCTTTCAAACATAGATACATATATTATAGCACAATTTTTAGAGTTGCGCAAGTGGAAAATAAGATTTTTTGCATGAATAAAGCAAGCGCGCCACTTTTCAAAGTCTTGACAAATGATACATAATCGTGTATAATATTAAAGTATCAAAGGCGATGATGAAGAGGAGTACGCAGGATGTCCGATTTTCAGAGAGCTGCCGTAAGGTGAAAGGCAGCATGAGGAGCTTGCGGAAGTAGCTTCGGAGCTTCGCGTGCCAACGGTCTTGTCTTAGTAGTATGCGGCGTGATCCTCACGTTACAGGGGAAGAAGCTTATAGGCTTCACAGAGTGCGGGAGATTATTCCCGAATTCAGGTGGTAACACGGACTTTTTGTTCGCCCTGAACCTTAGTGGTTCGGGGCGATTTTATTTTGCACGGACCGAATATTATTAAAGGAGAATGATAGAATGGCAAAGGAACTTGCAAAGGCTTATAACCCCAAGGACTTTGAGGATCGTATCTATGCGGCATGGAATGACAAGGGCTGCTTCCGTGCAGAGGCTGATCCAAAGAAAACGCCCTATACTATAGTTATTCCCCCTCCGAATATCACAGGACAGCTTCATATGGGACATGCTCTTGATGAAACATTACAGGATATTCTTATTCGTTGGAAGAGAATGAGCGG
>JAFZYX010000193.1 GCA_017616055.1 Ruminococcus sp. | reverse complement strand
TGATATCTGCAACAAAGTGCGGAGAAGTTTCAAAGACAATATACACAGCCACATTTGACAGTTCTGTTGATTCTACTATAGTGGATCCGTTTACCATCACCAAGACTGTAGAGGGAGACGTCCTTCAACATGATTGGGTATTTGATACTGAGAATGTAGTATGGGAAGGAAATGACAGTGATGGGTACACTAAGGCATCCATTACAAAAACATGTAAAAACACAGTTCATGATGGCGAAAATAATATAACTGTAAGCAGCGCTAATATAGAAAAAAATATTGAACCTGCAACAGAAGAAGATAATACTGAAAGAACATATTATACAGCAATATTTAATAGCGAGAATGATAAAGATATTACAACTGAGTTTACAGTAAAAAAGGTTGTTACTAAGCAAATTATGCCCGGCTGTGAATTTAATGTTACCTCAAATGTTGAATGGGAAGAAGACGAACAGGGTGGCTATAAAAGTGTTACTATTTCGAAGAATTATATTAATTCCGTAACCAGTAGCATTGAAAAAACCGAAAGAGTCAAAAGCACAAAAATAGAGAGCAGTGTTAAAGCTGCAACAGAATGTGAGCAGCCTTCGATAACGACATACACAGCAACATTTGACAGCACTGTTGATCCTGATATTAAAACGGCATTTACCGTATCGTCTGACGTAGAAGGCGAAATACTTAAACACGACTGGGAGTACGATACAGAAAATGCAGTCTTGTCACAAGAAGGACAGGAACGATACTTAATTACCATTACAAAAACATGTAACAATAAAGAGCATACCGGGAATAATCCGGTATCCGTTACCAGCGATAAAGTGACAATAAGCACCGGTGCTGCAGTTACGTGTGGAAAACATACAACAATAACATATACCGCAACATTTGATAGTACAGTTGACTCAGATATCACTGAAGCATTTGATGTGGAAATAGAAGCTGAAGGTCCGATCCAAGAGCATAACTGGTCAGTAGTATCAGTAGAATCTGATGGATCATTTGACACTGCGCCTACAAAAGCGACCATGACGTTAAAATGTGATATTTGCAATACTGAAAAAAGTATTGTTATTACAGGTGATGGTATTACAGCTGGTAGCATTACCGCTGAAAATAAAACATATACTTATACAGTAACTGTTGATGGAAAGACATATACAAAAGACCTGACATTCAAACCAACTCCGGTCCAACCTAATACGGTTATAACCGATCCGGTTACACCAGTTCCAAGCCATACTACACATGAATATGAAGTGAAGTTTACTTGGAAAACTGATACGTCGCCGATTACTGTTACTGCGGAATCAACGTGCAAGAATGGAGGGGAAAATAAATCACTAGCAGTTACACTATCAAATAGAATAATGGGTAGTTATACTGAGTATACTGCAACGACCACTGATCCGAATGGTAAACAGTATAGTGAGACAAAGCATATAGACAAGAATGGGATAGTTAAAGATGGGTCTATTCCGGCTACTCCTTCAGTTGAAGATGGCGATATCATCATAATTGGTGTGGAAGAGACCTATCCGTACACCGGAAGTAAGATCAAGCCTGTCATCCAGGTAATGGATGGGGACATCCTTCTGGCTGAGAGTACCGACTACACCTACAAGGTGACCGGTAAGAACAAGATCGGTGAGATCAACAAGGTTGAAATAAGTGGTAAGGGCAACTACGCAGGTAAGAGCGCAACGGCTACTTTCAAGATCGTAGATCCGAGAGATGAAATCGATGCATCCAACCTGGCAGGATCCGTTAAGAAGGTTAAGCTTTCCGAGAAAGAATTCACTTATGACGGAACTGCGAAGTATCCTGCAACTGTGACCGTAATCCTGAAGGATAAGACGGAGATTGTATACACATACAATGGCGACGGCGGATACGATACCGACAACGAAAAGAAGGTGGGCCTGAGCATCTGTAACAACGTCAAGAAAGGTACTGCAACGGTAGGTGCAATCGGAAGCGGCGACAAGGCTGCAAAGAAAGCAACTTTCACAATCAAGGCAGCAGATATCAGTACAGCAGAGTTCGAGATCAGCGCAGTAGATTGGGCTGTAAAGGCAGCAACTCCTGAGATAAAGGGTACCATCAAGCTTGGTGAAGAGGAAGTTGAACTGGTAGCAGGTCAGGATTACAAGGTAACCTTCACGGCTAAGGACGCCGGCAAAGGCACGGGTATTGCAAAAATCAGTGGTAAGGGTAACTTCAAGGGTAAGCATGATAATGTGAAGTACAACGTAAATGCACTTGAGCTTACCGAGAACAACATTATCGTAAAGGCAGTAGCAGGCAAGAAGGTCAAGGATGTGAAGGTTACGGTAGTTGACGGAGACGGCAACGCAGTGAAGTCAAAGCTTTACAGCGTAGCAATCTATGATGCGGCAGGTGAAGGAACAGCAGCACTTGACAAGAAGGCAGCGTTGCCTGAGAAGATCAATGTTGTGGTTACCGCAAGCGGAAACGTGAAGACCGACGAAGACGGTGTGAGCGTGGAAGTAGAGCCGAAGGGAGATATCGCAAAGGTGAAGAAGGTGTTCAAGGTTGACAAGGCATTTGCCAAGTATTACACCGGCGAGCCAATCACTTTGGATGCGGATGACTTTGGACCTACCAAGATTGCAGTAGGCGACCTCAAGTACGACGAGGACTTCAAGATCGTTGGTTATAAGAACAACATCAAGAAGGGAACCATGACTGTAACAGTACAGGGTATCGGTGTAAAATATAGCGGAACCAAGACCTTTAAGGTTAAGATCAAGGCTAAGCCTTTTGACAAGGCAATTCAGGAAGATAAATCAACTTCGGAAACATAATAACACATAATTAAATGGCGCCGGGATTTTTCCCGGCGCATTTTTCTGTTGCATTTTTCTGTAAAGTTTTACCTTCAGATTTCGAATATCCGGTTATAAAAATACCTGAATTTGCCGATATAAATATTAGTTGTTTAATTAATCTTTCATTCAAGGAGGAAGGCTCATATGAAGAAAAGAACAGGTATTTTGTTAACATTATGTCTGGCATTGTTAGGAGTGCTTTTTGTTAACCCCAAGGGAGTAAGTGCTGCTAACGGACCTGATAAGAGTAAGCTTTCATATGCCTATATTATTGTGGGTAGTGAGATAACAGGAGTAGATGAATTTGGATATACAAATAGAAAAAATAATTATGTATATCTGTCCGATAACATGAAAGCCGAGTTAAAAGAGTATAATAGCGACTATTCTTTCACAACCCCTAAGGGAGTAAGTTATAACGAGAAGACCAATACTCTTACTCTTGACAACTATACGGGTAATGAAATAAAGTGCAGTTCTATGGGAGATGACTTTACTATAGAACTTAAAGGCGAAAATACTGTAGAGATGATCTATGTATACGGAGATGGGTACGGTGGAAGTCTTACTATTTCAGGAAAAGGTATCCTTAATGTAAAGGGTGGAACTTATTTTAAGGAAGACAATCTTCACGGTAGATGCGGAATAAAGCTGATGAGCGAGAGTATGGGCTCTAAAGATGTTCTGAAAATAACAAATGGAGCTACAGTCAATGTAGAAGGTGACGGTAGCAGCAATATGGTTCTTATAGGTGTTTTTCAGACTGCAGCTTCCAAAGACGGAATACAGTTGGATGGAGTAAAACTTAACGGAGCGGTTTTGAGTACCTGGACCGACGAAGTAGAAGAAAATGCAATAAGAAGAGATGATTTTGGATTTCCTTCATATTATGGCGTGGTAAAAAAGGATGGAAAGAAGTATTTGTATTGCTCACGTCTTGATTTCTCATCTGGAAACGCTGAATGGAATTATGTTGTTTACTCTGATGATAATGAGCCTAAGCAGATAGAAACTTATGATACTCTCGAAGCTATGTTTGCAGCCGGCTATAAATCAGTAATGAAGACGGATTATGGATATAAAATTGTAGGAAAGAATTGTACCATATCGGCTGATTCATCTTCTTCAAACGAAAACGGAAATGTTATAGAAAGTGGAAATCTTCTTTATGAGATAAAGACTGCAGGAACGAAGAAGAAAGCCGGTACAGTATATGTTGCAGGCATATATGATTATCGAAAGGCAAAGTCTTCAATAACTATTCCAAAGACGATTAAGGTAGATGGAATATCTTATAAGGTTATAGGTATCGCTGAAGAGGCATTCATGCAGGACAACACCTTAGAGAAGCTGGTTATAGGTGCGAATGTTAAGTACATTGAAAAGAATGCATTTTATAGTGCATATGCATTAAAGGAAATTGTTATAAAGTCCAAAAAACTTACATCCAAAACCGTAGGTAAGAATGCGTTTGCCAAGATTAAAAATAATGTTACCGTAACCGCACCTTCCAAGAAGCTCTCTTCATACAAGAAAGTTCTTACAGCAAAAGGTCTTAGTAAGGATACAGTATTTAAGAAGGGCTGATGCCGGAGTCATACTTAGGACTTGCTTATGATCATTTAATAATTTGATAATATATATTAAGAGCGTAACAGTTGCGGCTGTTACGCTCTTTTATGTCGTTTTGTGCGCCTGAACAGTGCTTAAAACGGGTACCGCCAAAGTATCAAAATTATTTGACAGTATTGCATTTTAATGGTAAAATATTATGATAGTTTACTGCGGCTTGAAATAAGCAAAATGCAGAGCAATACAGAAAACACGAGGACTATGAAATGGCAAAAAAGAGTTTATGGCGCAAAATATTTAAGACTAGGAGCGAGCGTGAGATCAAGAGGATCGAACCGATCGCACAGAAGATAGAGGACTTAGAGCCCACCATGCAGGCTAAGTCTGATGAAGAACTCAGAGGCATGACCGATGAGTTTAAGAAAAGACTGGCTAACGGTGAGACTCTTGACGATCTTCTTCCCGAGGCATTTGCGGCAGCCCGTGAAGCAGGTGTGAGAACACTTCAC
>JAFZYX010000192.1 GCA_017616055.1 Ruminococcus sp. | reverse complement strand
TAAGCTTGCTTTTCAAGCTCTTTCTCATCAGGCTCATTATGAAGAGTTTCCTCGTCGAGTCCCTCTGCTTCTCCAAGCTCGTTTCGTGCAAGCTCTTTATTACGGCGTATCTCTTCACGCTCGGCAGCAAGTCTTTCCTCTTCTTCGCGTTTCAGACGAGCTTCCTCTTCGCGTTTGCGTATTTCTTCAAGACGTGCAAGACGCTCTGTCTCGAGGCGCTGACGTTCGCGCTCTTCCGCTTCCTGTTCAGCACGCTTCTGCTCTAGCATTTCCTGAACGCGGCGTTCTTCTTCTTCCTTGGCTATGCGGATACGCTCCAGCTCTGCCTGCCTTGCTTCTTCGATACGCTTCATTTCGGCAAGTCTTGCTTCTTCTTCCTGACGCCGTTTTTCCTCTTCAGCTCGTTCGCTCTCAAGCTTAGCGAGATATTCATTCTCCAGTTTGATTACAGTCTCGAGCTCCTTGAACATCTCAGTGAGGTTCTCCGGAAGTCCCTTTTCCATTCTGAAGTCGCCGTCAGCAGCGATATATCCTGCCGTTGTCTCGGAGGAAACGCTGTAATCCGCAGCAAGGGTCTTGTCGAATTTTTTCAGGAACTTCGGCGCTAAAGGCTTACCAGTCTGTGACTTGAGCTGTTTCATCTTATCCAGGCTGTCCACGTTATTGTACGAACGGAAGAGCAACAGATTAAGTATTATCAGCTTGTAGAAGTCATTGACATAGTCTTCCTGAGGCTGCATCGCCGTGTTTTCTACGTTAATCTCATATCCAACCTTGTCGTAGCTCTCAATGTACTGCCAAAGTGTCAGGCAGGCTTTGAGGTCAACATTCTTCATAATGGCGTTGGTTCGCATTACAGGCGGTCGTATATATGTATTTCCGAGAGTTCTGCAAAGAACCGATCCTTTGTAGCCCTCGATAGCTGTTTTCAGCTTTTCTACTCTCTGCCACACGGTAAAACCATTGGCGTCTGTAGATTCAAGATTGTCAATAGTTTCTATCTTTACGTCTATCTTCATTTTTCCGCCAGAGCCGTCATCAATGACCGTATCGTAGCCGAGAGTATAGACCTCCTCGTCTTTCGATACCTGTGCAAGCTTCTCGTAACGTGTATTTATGAAGATATACAATCTGTCGATAAGGGTATTTACGAATTTATTCTCGTAGGTAAACAGACTTTCTTCCTTGTGTATGTTGAGTATCTTTGAAGGGGTTATCTTACCCGTTTTCTTGTCAACGCTCTGAATAAGGTCTGTATGCTGTGCAAGGTGTTTGACCGATTCAATAGTGGTCTTTCTCGACAGCGCTATAGGGACTATTTCTTCCACATCCTCGATGGTCTTTCTCGGACTTCGAAGGAAATTATCCACATGAGTTATACCATTCTCTATAGCCTCTACCCACGATACATCTATTGCCTTCTCCATAAGCTTACGGTTGAAGGCAAATGTATTGCGGCTGGTATTCAGCAGGGAATCAAGTGCATTGTATAACTCATCACTGTCGAATACCTCAGTGAGTATCTCAAACTCACTGTACCACTTGCTGTATAAGTCGTTCACTTGTCCTCACCTGCTTTTTCCGAATCAGAACAGCTTCTGCAATCTTTCGAGGTAAGCTATAGATTCGTTCATTTTATTCTTGCCGAATGTTTTGGTCATGTAGGCGCAAAGTTCACGAAGCTCTTCTCTCAGCATGGCGAGATTGAGAGATTCAAATTTACGGAATATCTTTGTAGCGAGTATGTAGTCAATACCGTCCAGCTCGTCGCCGCCGCAGGCTACATATACAGGAACAAAGAGGTTCATCTGCTTGAGGATACGGTTACCGAAGGCAACTCTCAGCTTTTCGATTACCCAGAGGTCAAGCTGCTGTATCTTCTTGAGATTTTCCTGAGATATAGGATATTTGTCGAACGCATCCCTGAACAGCTGGTCAAGATGTTCAAAGCCCAGGTTCATAGGCGGCGTATCCGGAGCGTCAAAGGCAACGCCCTTGGCGTCAAGGTTTATAGGCTGTGCACGGTCATAAACCTTATCGGAAATAGCGAATGTAGAGTCGTCGTTATTCGCAGTACCGATGTACCATATATTCTGAGGGATGCGTATCTTGCCCTTGTCAAGGTTCTCAGGGTCGGTGCTCCATACGTTCGGAACTATATCAAGTTCCCACTCGTCAGCGTTAGGCATTTCGAGTATGGAGAGCATTTCTGCGAAGTAGTACTCGACACGGGCGATGTTCATCTCATCGAGAAGTATGAGGTTTATATCGTTATTATAGCCTGATGAATAGATTCTCTTGAGCACCTCTGTCTCGTTGAAGTTCTTTGTAAATTCGTTGAAGTAACCGAAAAGCTCAGTTCTGTCACGCCATGACGGCTGTACTGAAGCTATAGTCGTATCTACCTGAAGGAACTTACCAAAGGAGTACGGGAGCGAGGTTTTACCTGTACCTGATATACCTTGAAGGATAATAAGCTTCGTGGAAGCCATACCTGCAATGAACAGGCGTATTACCTTAGGTTCATAGTACAGATGCATTCTTGAACATGCAAAATTTCTGAAATTCTCACATATACCAACAAGGTCTATCTCATTGTCATACTCAGGAGGAGTATAGGTCTTGTAGAAAGCATCAACCTCGATAAGCTTTGAGAAACGGTGTTCAGTAGTCTGGACAACGCCGCTCTCAACCACCTGCGGCTGAGCCTCTCCGCCTTCGCCTTCTGCACCTGCACCCTCACCAGCAAACGATAGTGCAGCCGATCCGGCAGGAAGACCCATCTGAGCTACCTTCATAGCCATTATTTCGTCCTTTTCCTTTGCCATTTTCATGACCTTTCGCTGGAGCTCAGCAATCTCCTCGAGGAGATCCTCGTTACTGACAATAGAATGTCTGAAACGGATATACTTGCGTATACCGAAGAAAATGAGCATGATAAGAAGAACATAAATTGCTAATACGACGATTATGGCCAGAATGGAGAGCACCCAGCTGAGAGCTCCGTAATTCTGAGAATGTTCCTTGAAAATATCTATGTAATTTTTTATGTTGAATATCTGCTTGACACCGCGAGCAAATCCCCTTCCGATGTCAGCATAGCCTTTCAGCATTTCAGAAATAAATGCAAAAAACCATTTTAGAAATTCATTCATAATATTCTCCGCAGGTCTGTGATATATCACAGACCCTCGCCGAATTAATCGGCTTAGTCGTCAGTTTTTTCCGCTGATTCTGAAATTTTTTCTGCTGTCTCTTTCGTTATTTCTTCAGCCTTTCCAACCAGATCTCCAGCCTTTTCCTCTATGGCTTCAGCTGTTTCTGCGGCCTTCTCGGCTGCTTCTTTCTTAACTTCTTCAAACTTTTCAAATGCCTCTTTCTTAGCATCTTCAAGGTTTTCTGCTTTATTTTCTATGGTTTTATCAGCTGTTTCGCCCTTGCTTGCGAGATATTCCTCGATAGCACGGCGCTTTATCTCTTCCTCGTCAAGCTGCTCTGCAGGCTCCGGACGCTTTACTTCTATGAGCGTTACGATAAACTTGTAAAGCTCAAACAGGAAGAATATTGCCATCGGGATGAGTATGCAGATGAAGAATCCTTTTTTGGTACGCAGGAAATTCATGAATTTTCCTACGCCTGCGATCTTCACATCTGTCCACTTAGCAATGATATCACTTGCATATGCAGGAAGAGTATCATCTGCTGGGTTATTGTCGCCTCGTGTGATGAAGCTTCTTGCGCCCTCATCCGCGTTAACACTTACGATTCTATGGGTATTCTTCACTCTTTTGCCGTCAATTACGGTCCAGAATGTGATTACATCGCCCTCCTTAAGAGCATTGAGGTCGTCTATCTCCTTACAAATTATAAGGTCATTCTTGCTGAATGTCGGCTTCATTGAGTCCGATTCAACAGTCATCGGAATGAATCCGAAAAGATTTGCCACGCCGTTGTTCCTGCCTGATGAAAAAACTATGATCGTAATAAGCAGTGCAAATATAAGAACTATCCATGCGATCACGTTTGCTCCTATTCTAAGTACCTTTTTCATTGCGATTTTCTCCTTTTATGCTGAATATTAAGTAGATTCAGTAATTTTGAAGTTCATTCCGAGCTTCATTGTTCCACCTATTATGTCATCAAGGCAATCCGGATCGTTTCCCTCAAGCCATATTACGACGGTGTATTTATCTTTGTCTTTTGCCTTAAAGCCCTCAGAAGTAGTCCTCATGACTAAACTCGATGAAAGGAACTCGCTGTCACAGTCGCTTTCCTTGCCGCCTCCGTTTGATTTAGTCTTGCCGTAAACGGTCTTTTCACCGTTCTTATAGACCGCCACCCTGATGGCTTCGTCAACACTCTTGGTAACGTTCTCTATGACCATTTCTCCCGTATAGGAAAGTGTATCGTCTCCGGCATTAATAAGATAAAAGGTATAGGCTATGTAATTATCACCGTTATGGCTGCCATTTATCTTATCGACATTATCAGGGAGATCGTTTCCACTTATATTCGTCATATCATAAACGATATTGGCATTCAGCACTGCGATAGATCTGTCATAGTCAGGAGTTTCCGAAAGTGAAAGTCCCTGACTGACCATGTCGTACTTGTTTATCTTTACGGTAAAGCTTCCGAACTTGTCATAGAAATAGGATATAGCATAAGCTACCGCTACGATAAGTATCAGGATTATCATAAGAAGTCCAAGTATCCTCATAAGAACGACATGGCGTTTGACTTCTTTTGCGGTTCTTCTGAGTTCAAGGACATCAGTTAATTTCTCATCCACAATGAACTCTCCAATCCAATTTATTATTTCGGAGCATTTGCGCCGAAACTTTTTTCATTTGTTAGCTACCAGCTTTTTGTTTGATATACTTTTCTGTCATATACTTTCCTGACAGATTGCCCGCGCAATAAGAACACTCAAATGAATACAGCATCTCTGCCTGATGGCTGTTGAAAACGCCGTCTGCAACAGGCTCAGAGCCGATATCATTAACGAATGAGATTATTGATTTTACTGCATTGTCGGAGCGCTCTCCCCTGCCTATGTAATTCGAAACCTCAGGGCTTAACATAACAAAATCCACAGGATAGTCTGAAAGTCTCATCATAGGGCAGGATATTCCGCCGAAATTCGTGAGCATAAAATGGAAACCCAGATTTCGCATAGACTGTATTGTTACCGGAATCTGTTCATCATTTTCCATAAGCAGCTTCTCCGATAGTTCAAAGCAAATTCTGCTTGTAGGGACCTGATAACGCGCTGCATAGTCAGAAGTAAATTTTATTGTACGATTCTCACGCAGCAATCGCACTGGCAGATATACAGACATCCAGTTGAAGTTTACCTCACGTTCGTAAAACGTCGTAATCGCTTCAAGAGCCTGTATGAGTTCCAGCCGAAAAAGCTGATCCGCCTGGTTGGTCATTTCTGCCACATCTCGGTAGATATCAGGGGTAAGGACGCCTAAATTCGGGGAATTCAGCAAGGTCTTAGTTTGAAAGAAAGCCGTATGGCCGCTCGAGATTTCCCTAATGGAACGATAATTCAGTTCAACAGCGCGTAAACCGTCAACTGTTGCCTGCTTGTTTTTTTCTGCCACAGCTCCCGCCCCCTTTTCGAATATTTTACTTTTATTTGCTTTATTATACCATATTTACAGTGCAATGTCAATG
>JAFZYX010000191.1 GCA_017616055.1 Ruminococcus sp. | reverse complement strand
TAAGGTATTCGCTCTTGGCGGAAAGATTAAGAACACAGGACTCGTAGAAGTTCCTATGGGTACAACTCTCCGTGAAGTAATTGAAGAAATTGGCGGCGGTATTCCAAATGGTAAGAAGTTCAAGGCTGCTCAGACAGGTGGTCCTTCAGGCGGATGTATTGATCCTTCTAACTTCGATATCCCGATTGATTACGATAACCTCATTGGCATTGGTTCAATGATGGGTTCAGGTGGTCTCATCGTTATGGATGAAGACAACTGTATGGTTGATATTGCTAAGTTCTTCCTTGAATTCACTGTTGATGAGTCATGCGGTAAATGTACACCATGTCGTATCGGTACAAAGAGAATGTGGGAAATACTTGACAAGATCACAAAGGGCAAGGGAACTCTTGAGGATCTTGATAAGCTCGAAGAGCTTGCTTACCATATAAAGGCTAACTCACTCTGTGGTCTCGGACAGACAGCTCCGAACCCTGTTCTCTCAACACTTAGATGTTTCCGCGATGAGTATATTGCTCACGTTGTTGACAAGAAGTGTCCTGCAGGTGTATGTAAGGATCTCCTCAGCTTTGAGATTGAAAAGGATAAGTGTATTGGCTGCGGTATGTGTGCTAAGCAGTGTCCTGCTTCCGCTATCACAAGAACTGATTACATTGCACCTGGCAAGAAGCTTGCAGCAATGGAAATCGATAAGAATAAGTGTGTTAAGTGCGGTGCTTGTATCGCAACATGTAAGTTCAAGGCAATCATCAAGAAGTAAGCGGAGGAATAGTGATGGAAAATATTACAGTTAAAATCAACGGTGTTGAATTAGAAGTTCCCAAGGGCACCACTGTTCTTGAGGCTGCTCACATGGCAGGCTTTGAAATTCCTACACTTTGCTATATGAAGGAGATCAACGAGATCGGTGCCTGCCGTATCTGCGTTACAGAGGTAAACGAAGGCAGAGGCTTCCGTCTGGTAGCAGGCTGTGTATACCCTTGTTCCAACAACATGGAGATTCTCACAAGCTCACCAAAGGTTATCGCATCAAGAAAGAGAACTCTTGAGCTCATTCTTTCAACTCATGATAGAAAGTGCTTATCATGTGTAAGAAGCGGCAACTGTGAGCTTCAGAAGCTGGCTAAGGATTACGGCGTAGAGGATGCTACTGTTTATGACGGCGTAAAGAATGAATACGAAGTTGACAATTCTGCACCTCATATGTATCGTGATAATAATAAGTGCATTCTTTGCCGTCGCTGCGTAGCAGTATGTGCTAAGACACAGGGAATCGGCGTTATCGGAGCAAACGAGCGCGGATTCAAGACATATATCGGTTCTGCATTTGATATGGGCCTTGGTGAGACAAGTTGTGTATCCTGTGGTCAGTGTATCGCAGTATGTCCAGTTGGTGCACTTTCAGAGAAGGATTACACTAAGGAAGTTATGGCAGCTATTGCTGATCCTGAAAAGACAGTTATCGTACAGACTGCTCCTGCTGTCCGTGCAGGCCTTGCTGAATGTTTCGGCAATCCTATCGGTACAAATGCAGAAGGCAAGATGGCAGCTGCTCTTCGCAGACTTGGCTTTGATAAAGTATTCGATACAGATTTCGCTGCAGACCTTACAATTATGGAAGAGGCTAATGAGTTCCTCGATCGTTTCACAAACGGCGGAACACTTCCTCTCATTACATCTTGTTCACCAGGATGGGTTAAGTTCTGCGAGCATTATTATCCTGATCTCATCGATCATCTCTCAACATGTAAGTCACCTCAGCAGATGTTCGGTGCAACAGCTAAGACATACTGGGCACAGAAGATGGGTATTGATCCAAAGAACATTGTTATGGTATCTATTATGCCATGTACAGCTAAGAAGTTCGAGATCGGAAGACCAGATCAGAGCGCTGCAGGCGTACCTGATGTTGACTATGCTCTCACAACACGTGAGCTCGGCAGAATGATTGAGCGTGCTGGTATCCTCTTTAACTCACTTCCTGAGGAGAAGTTTGATGATCCGCTCGGAATTTCAACAGGTGCAGCTGTAATCTTCGGTGCTACAGGTGGTGTTATGGAGGCTGCTCTGAGAACAGCTGTTCATACACTTACAGGTGAGAACCTTACAGATCTTCCTGAGGTTCGCGGAACTAAGGATATTAAGGAAGCAACATACAATGTTGCTGGTAACAACGTTAAGGTAATTGTTACAAGCGGTCTTGCAAATGCAAGAAAGGTTCTTGACGATATCAGAGCAGGCAAGTGCGACGCTCAGTTCGTTGAAGTAATGGCATGTCCCGGTGGTTGTGTAAATGGCGGCGGTCAGCCTCAGGTTCCTATGGGTGTTAGAAACTTTGTTGACATCAGAGAAGAAAGAGCAAAGGTTCTTTATAATCTCGACAAGTCAATGCCTATCAGACAGTCGCATGAGAACCCAGCAATCAAGAAGGTTTACGAAGAGTTCTTTGAGAAGCCAGGTAGTCATAAAGCACATGAGGTTCTACATACATCTTACGTTAAGAGAAAAGTTAACGAAATATAATTAAAAGCTGAATTCATTGAAGAGCGGGCATTTAGCCCGCTCTTTTTTTGTTGACATATAATGTATAAAGTGATATAATGGTATAAAAGAATGATATGAGATCAGGAGGATGTTTATGGATAATGTATGTGAATTTTGCGCTGCAAAGGTTGTTAGGGGAACCTTGCTCACCCCTTACTCAGTTCAGTTCTATCCTGAAGGCGAAGAGAAAAAACTTAAGCCAAAGAGGAGCCAGGTTATTTGTGACGCTTGTCCACAGTGCGGTCATATTCAGAATATACGTTTAAAGAATCCAGAAAATATAATGCAGTATCGTTATACTATACTCGATGAATAATACAAAGTAAATTGCAGATACTACCTTAAAAAGGAGGTAGTGTTAATGCAGATTATTTTTGATGAAAGTCAGACCAGATTAAATCTTATGCGAGCCTTTGCAGGTGAAAGTCAATCACGTCAGCGCTATTATCAGGCCGCGCTTATAGCTCAGCAGCAGAAACTTGTAAGCATTGAGAGAGTGTTCAGATTTACAGCCGAACAGGAAGAACGGCATGCAATGGTTTTCTGGAAGTTCTTAAAGGATTCTTCAGGCGGAGATATAGATTTTACTGCAGGCTTTCCAGCTGGTGTATTTGAGGATATACAACAGTTACTTGACTCTTCAGCTGCTGAGGAAGAAAAGGAATACAGTATTGTCTATCCGGATTTTGCTAGAATAGCTGCAGATGAGGGATTTACTGATATTGCATCAAAATTTCGAATGATAGCTGAGATTGAAAATACGCATAATATGAGGTTCAAGTATTATGGTGATTTGTTACGGAACGGTAAGCTGTTTAGAGATGATAATGTTGAACAGACATGGATGTGTTTGAATTGTGGCCATATTCACAAGGGAAGCGAACCTCCAAATGAGTGTCCTGTTTGCAGAGCAGCACAGGGTTATTTCATCCGTGAGTACGAAGCTGCATTTACTTCATCGGAAATGTAGCAATAAAATTAGGGCGGCATATCATATGCCGCCCTAATTTAATGAGGTATAATACTATTTATGTCTTAGATTTTTTTAGCTTTCGCATTATGGTTAGGAAAACACCAAGCTCTACTGCAAATGTTACTATCCAAGAAATAGTGTATGAGAAGTAAAGGCTCTTAACCGAATGGTATTCGGGCATTCTGAATACGATATATATCCATCCAAGTCTTATTCCGACTACGCCTATAACGGTAATTAGCATAGGTAGTACAGATCGTCCAAGGCCACGTATAAGACCTGTTGTGACGTCCATGAGACCGCATAGGAAATAGGGGACCATTATATATGTCATGCGAACCATTCCGTGTTTTATAGCTTCTTTGGAATCAGGGAGGTAAATAGATAACAGAGGTCTGCCAAAGAATAAAGCTGTGAGACCGAGAAAAGCTCCGGTGCAGAATACTGCGATTAGACATATCCACATTATCTTGCGTATACGGTCGAGCTTTCCTGCACCATAGTTCTGGCCAGTGAAATTCAGAGATGTCTGACTGTATGAATTCATTGATGTGTAAACGAAACCTTCAATATTCTGTGCTGCAGCATTACCTGAATTTACTATGGGACCGAATGAGTTTATTGATGACTGAATTATAACATTGGAAATAGCAAAAATAGATGATTGCAGACCTGCGGGAAAGCCAATCTGAAATATCCTTTTCAGCTGTCTTCCGTAAATATGTATCTTTTTCAGTTCAAGTTTGCAAGCGTCATCTCTTTTCATTAGAGCTCTTACCACAAGTGCTGCAGAAAGCGTTTGTGATATTACTGTTGCGAGAGCAACGCCTGCTACATTCATTTTAAATGCAATTACAAATATAAGGTTCAGGAAAATATTGAGGAAGCCTGCTGCAGTCAGATAGTAAAGCGGACTTTTCGTATCGCCTGCGGCTCTTAATATAGCTGATCCAAAGTTGTACAGCATACTTGCAATAGTGCCGCAGAAGTATATCCTCATATATGAAGCAGCAAGATAAAGCTGATCTGGGTGTGTGTCCATAAGGCGAAGGAAAGTTTCAGAGAACAGTACTCCAACAACGGTCAGTATAGCACCGCATATCACGGCTGTAGGTATGGCAGTATGGACAGTCCTGCAAACGTCTTCACTCCTGCCTGAGCCAATACCGTGAGCAACTGTGACGCCTGCGCCGACGGAAAGGCCGATGAAAAGGTTAACTATAAGATTTATTAGAGCTCCTGTAGCACCAACAGCGCCAACAGAATTGCTTCCGTTGCATTGACCTACAACAACAAGGTCAGCGGCGTTGAAGAGAAGTTGCAATATACCAGTAAGGATTATTGGAATAGTATAGAATATTATCTTACTGACAAGAGGACCTTCGCACATATCTGCTGATTTGCTATGCATATAAATAACTCCTAACTGCCGCATTATCTATTGCGTTGCGGCTTACGCATAAAAAAGCCCCCGAAGGGACTTTCTTAATCGTTGGTGTTTTTCTTGATGCGAGCAATCTCCTGTTCTTTTTTCCACAGGAAACTGATATGTGCTTCCGTTCCATTCTGAATACGTTTAAAGTTTTCGATATGCTTGTAAAGAATAACAAGGTCAACAACTGATAGAATTGTAGTACCAACAGGATCACCTGTGATGAATGCATAAATAAGGGTGAAGATTATTGAACCCGTTACAGGTACAACGCATACATAATCTATTGAGAAGCCCAGAACTATCTCGAAAAGGAGAAGAAGAGCAAATGTCAGTGGATTGAATGCGAGAATTGTACCACCAAGTGAAGCGAGCCCTTTGCCTCCGTGGAACTTCATGAGTACGGGGAAGATATGTCCGAGTATACAGCATGAGCCAGACAGTATTTTAGCGAATTTGATATGCGGAAAAAGGTATGCTGCAAGAGTCGATGCTACAACAGCTTTGAATATATCGAAAAGAGCAACTAGCAGACCGGCTTTCTTGCCAATGGTTATTACAGTATTTGATGCACCTGCATTGCCCGAGCCTCTTTCACGGATATCAAATCCTTTGAATTTTGCGATTATAAAGGCAGGATTGATATTGCCGAAGAAATATCCGAGCAGGGCGCACATAAGAATTTGCATAAAAATGATCCCCCCAAGGAAGAAGCAGCTGAGCTGCCCGAAAATGACGATGCGTTTTTAGCACTTCTTATCATAACATATTTATGCGAAAAAGTAAATACCCTGTAGAAATTTTTTGTATCTTGGCAAATAATTGTTAAAAATAAAAAATATTATTTTCGATGTTACAATATGTGTTTCTATGGCGATTTGTAATAGTGAAAGGGGAAATACAGAATGTCCACAATAGGAGTGTTGAACTATGACTGATAAAGAGATGCAGCATTTATTAAAGGCAAAGCCCGAACGCGGTCAGCGTGCCTTTTATGATAAATACTTCAACTATGTATATACTATAGTTTATTCAAGGCTTAAGGGGTTTGCATCAGTTGAAGATATAGATGAGTGTGTAGGAGATGTTTTCGCACAGTGTTTCCTGTTTTTTGACAAACAGGAGGAAATATCCGGCAATATCAAGGCCTTTACAGCTTCTGTGGCACGTAGAAAGGCAGTTGATACATACAGAAGAGTTGCAAGACATACTTCGAGAAGCGTAGCTCTAGAGGAGAACGAAGAGTTCGTATCGGATGAGGATATAGTAGCTTCAACGGAGCAGTCTGAGCTCAGACAGTTGCTTTATGATACAGTAGAGCAACTTGGTGAGCCCGATTCCACAATAATTATACAGAAGTATTACTATGGTAGAAGCTCAAAGGAAATAGCAAAGATTGTCGATCTGTCATCAGATAATGTTAGGACCAGGTGCAGTAGGGCAATAAAGAGATTGAAAGAGATGCTCTATGAAGTGGGATTTGCAAGATAAGGAGAGATAATAATGAGAGATGATCTTGATATGATGTTTAGCAGAATAGATAAAGATATCGAACGGATATCAGATAAGTATCCTGCCGCAGGCAGAAAAGAAAAAGAAAGAATATATAAGCTGAGTCAGCAGAAGTACCAACAGCTCAAAGCTAGGGAAGAGGCGGATGAAGGTTTTACCGTTGAAGCCTCGGGTGTTGAGCGTTACCGTCGCCCCATGCTTTATCGCGGAATAAGTGCAGTTGCTGCCGCACTTGTGCTTGTAAGCGGACTTGCGGGTGGTCTGCTTTTGACTAAGAACAGCAGAATACCGAAAGTAGATATTAACGACAGAAATAATACAAGTCAGTCTACTATGGTGAATGAGATCGACGAGGATAAGATGAATGCTGATGTAGATGTGCTTGCTGATAATTTTGAGCATATTATGAGAGCGCTTTATATTCCAAATGACGTTTCCGAAAACATGTACGACGACTTAGGTGTTATTTTCACTAAAAACGATTTAATGCCTACTACAGGTGAAATGTATAGTAAAGAGCTTATTTACTATAAGGTCAAGGATGAAAAACTCAATGCTCCCGAAAAGCTCGAGGAGTTTATGGAAGCATCGTTTACTCCGAAGCTTAAAGCTTATTATTTCGGCGGCGATCTGAGCGGACATGAAAACGGTGAAGATTTCGCAGATGACAGTATGGCAGCTAGGTATGTAAGACGATTCATAATCTATAATGGTGAAGTTCTTGCTGATTATATTGATGATGATATGTATTTTTCTTACAAGTTCGATGAAGTATACGATTTCAGTAATTATAAGCTTGTATCATCCAAATTTGATGATAACATTGAAACATTTGAAGGCGATCTCGGACTTAATGACGTATTTTTGCAGTATGATGAAAGTGATATGCAGTGCGTTGTTTGCAGAAGGGTTTATAAGCGAGAGGATGATACTCTCGTAAATGCTGATTTCCTGTTGAAGAAAGACGGCGATAACTGGAAAATAGCTAACTACAGCATTATGGACGAAAATAGAAAAAAGCTGAAGGAAAGCAGGAAGGAAAACGAAGTTCAGCCGACAACTGCTTATGGCAACGATGATAATGCTGATTTTGCAGATGTTCAGCTTCATGAAGAAAACTTATTCTCGAATATTGATGAGGCAATAGAATTTGAAAATGGAATTCGTGAAGCAATGTATAATGGAGAGTATAAATTCAAGAAAGTAGATATAGATAAGTATGAAAATCAGATATGGAATGCCAAAGATAATAATGAAATGAACACACTTGAGAACAAAAGCTATATATATCATTTGCTTATAAACTCATATCGCTATTTCGATACTGCAGATGTAAGCTATACTAAGAATATTGATCATGTATATGGCAATGCTGTTTCATCAGTTAGATGTCTTGCTGATACAAGGAACAGAATTTTCTATCTAGATTCAGATTTCAGTGATATTAATGATTATCCAGAGCATGAAGAGTATCATGATCACGCAAAATTATATAGTTACGATAATATTTGGATAAATGCTAATGAAGATACAAAAACTTTTTTACAATCTGAATATGAAGACTATGATTATGATAATATTTATGTTCCTGATAATTACTGCATTTCAAAGTACTATGATGAAAACGGCGAAATCATTTATAATTCAACGCTTACTAATATAGTATTTGCTGGAAAATGCAGTGAATGCTTGTTTAACCACAACGTAATAGGGCTGGATAATTTTGATGATTGGTATATCGAGGATGTTGTGAAAGTACTTGGCAGACGATGTGTATCTATAAGATTGGAAAATGAAAATGGCTATATCTCTGAGATAATTGATTTGAGAACAGGCATAATCCTCGAGTCTTTATCGATAGATGAGAATGAGAATACTACAGTATACATGAAAGTAAATAGCATATCAATTGATACACCTCTTGATTATCAATATTTTGACCCGACGGCTTACACGGATGACAGTGCAGTAACAGAGTAAGATCAATAAAAATCCCCTTTGCTCAAAAATGTAGCAAAGGGGATTAATTATGATTTAGAGAAGTTTTATAAGTTCGTTATGTACATTATTAAGTCTTTCGTCTGAAAGGCCAAAATCCATAGCCTTGTAATTCCATGCGGCTCTTCCGATGCCGTGCTTTTCAAAGACAGAGTTGATAGCTTTGTACCATTTTATAGTGTCTTCGGGGGAAACAACATCAATACAGCCATATTCTCCGCAGTAAAGGCTACTTCCATATTCTTCAGCTTTAGCGATAGCTGTAGAAAACAGCTGTTCAAAATACTCGGGAGAAGTAACACTTTCCTCGAATGGAATACGCTCTTCAGGAATGATAGCAGTAGTCCAGTATGCTCCCTGATGAGTGAATTTAAGCGGTTCATAGCAATGCATATTATAAATAACATTTTTATCAAATGGTTCATCAAGAAACTGAACCGTATCGGCGCTGTTGTTGTGATAACTTCCAACGAGAATAAGTATATCGGGAGCTATCTTTCTTATTCTGCTTATGCACTCTCTGACAATACTGTTCCATGTATCGATGAATTCAGCATCTGTGACCTCATTGAGAAGTTCGAACGCTACATTAGAAGTCATTGATCCGAAGCGCCTTGCGAGTTCTTCCCACAAGCGGTAGAAGCGTTCCTGATACTCTTTGCTATCAAAAAAGCCACTCTCATCCTCACCGTAATAATCAAATGAAAAACCTGCAGTCTTGTGTAGGTCAAGAATAACATTCAGACCGTTTTTCTTTGAAGCCTCGATAGCCATATCTAGATATGCAAAACCATCATTATTATATGTACCGTCTTTATTTTCAAGAATATTATAGTCAAATGGAACGCGAACATGGTCAACGCCCCATGAAGCAGCAATTTCAAAATCTTTTTCTGTAATGAAGGTGTCAAGGTGTTCTTTTTCGTAGTTGCATTGTGACAGCCAGCCACCAAAATTAACGCCCTTGTTGAAACCGTTTATCTTTCTCATTTATTTATCGCCTCCTGGAATAAATGATAACATGCTTACAGTAAAAAATATACTTGAATCATGTGAAAAATGGCAAATTGATGATGTATAAGCAAATGATAATCATCACATAGTTTCAATAAAATATTATGAAAAATAAAATAAACCCCACTGCAAAAGCAATGAGGTTTTATTGGCGCGGATTGAGAGATTTGAACTCTCGCGCCGGTTCCCCGACCTACTCCCTTAGCAGGGGAGCCCCTTCACCACTTGGGTAAATCCGCAAACCGACGAGCGAGAAAGCTCACCGATAAAAAAATTGGCGGAGAGGGTGGGATTCGAACCCACGTGACCGTTAAGTCAAACGGTTTTC
>JAFZYX010000190.1 GCA_017616055.1 Ruminococcus sp. | reverse complement strand
TATTATATCATATGTTTTACTGATTATCTATAGTTTTGATTTGAAAATCCGGCATTCATCCCCATCTTTCACTTCGCTTAGAAGCGGGGGTATTCTGCCGTGATATAGATAAAAGAACTGCCGCATAGTCATTCATATATAACGGATAGGCAATATGATTTTTTGAAATCATATACCATTTTTTCAGTTCAAAAAAGCGCGAACTCAGTTGAGTCTGCTTATTTATACTATTAAGCAATCTTTTATCATTGCTTGCACTCGTTTTTTCATTCTGACTAAAGTCTAACTCTCAGTCCATTTTTTAAAAATCTCAAGAATAGTGGTTAACTTATCTGTATCGCCACCCCCATTAAAAACACCTTTCTCAACCCAGCATATAATCCAGTCATCATCTCCGTTGTCAATCTGAATTCTATCAAATTTCTTGTCTTCTAAAATTGTTTCAATCAAATTGATTCTTACAGACTATCCTGGGTTATCTACTGTTCGAATAGAGATATTCTCATAGCAGTGCTCCCAATCACCATCGCAATTAGATCTATACCATTTTTCCAACCATTTAAGTATTTTCACGTTACTTATATCTCCTTTCCCATACTAAAGAGCGTTTCCAAATCTTTTATCGCCTGTCTTGAAGTACTTAGCTTAAAAACAATTTTTGATTCAATATAATCTCAAACTTAAACAAAAGCAAACGCTTTATTTTTTAATTTTGAAAATGACTTTCCACAATACAAGAGCTATATTACATCATCCCTGTTGCAGCAATTAGAGCTTTTCTCATGGCAACAAGATCAAAAACATCAAGTATTCCGTCACTGCATATATCAGCCACTCTCCAGTTCAGTATATCGGTATCATTTTTGCCAAGCAGATACTTCTGCAGCTCGACAACATCGGCTTCATTGAAACTGCCGTCTGCATTTATATCATTTTCGGGACATACGGTTATTTTTAACGTTGATGGCAAAGGTTCATAATCAACGTAGTCAAAATCATATATCTTCGACCTTTTGCCCTCATTCAGCACCATTCTTAGAGAACCGTCTCGATTATCATCGTCATTAATATGAAACATCCCTAAACTAAAAAGCTTTTCAGGCACATTAGATTCTCCTATATTCGGGAAAACGCCTTTTAACCTATATGAATCAGAATCTTTTTCTTTATAGTCTCCTTGAATATACCAGACTTCCGCATTTTCATCGTCTGCCAGAAATGCAATTCAGCTCTATCAGTGTAAACCAAATGATTAAAAGGAATCCTGTAGTAAAGTTCAAAAAATAGTTCAAGAAATAATAAAAGACTAGCGTCTTTCTTATTATAAAATCTTGCCAAAAGCAATAATTGTCTTGACTTGAAATATAATATATGATAAAATAAATCTGTTAATTGAATACAATCTGTTTAAAGCAACTTGATTTATACTAATGAAAACGCAAGTGTAAGCTTATAGATATGGTAAAGGCAAAATATGTTTATGCTAAAACAGCAGAAGCTTATATTGGCAAATAAATTAGACGAGAGGAGAGAAGGAAATGAAGGATAAATACACTGCTCCGGAAATGGACATCATTACCTTTGAGAATGAGGACGTTATCTCAACCAGTGAGCCTGAGCTTGAACCGCAGTAAAATTAAAAGCTGTCGACTGTTGTCGGCAGCTTTATTACTTATAGCGGTAAAGTGTTCCGTGATTTACTAATCTATTAGCGTCATAACTAAATGTATTTATCCTTTGATTATCTTATATAAGTGTAGTGCTTCTTTTTGCCCATATTAGGATTATTATTCTTAAACGGACTGTAAACGTAACGTAATCCTTCAATCAGCTCTATCCCTTATAACTTAACAACACATTTCGTTATAATGTCAATAAACGCCATATTATCAACCACCGATCTAACTGCCGCATTAAGCATAGTATTACGATCGACATTACTCCAATCCAGCGAAAATCCATAGTGTAGCGCCATACAGCGTATCAACTCACGAATGCTTCGTCCATTGCCCTCACGGAATGGATGAATAATATTCAGTTCGGACATTATATAGGATAAATGCTTGATCTGGTTATTTCTTTCCGTTTCACGCAACATATTATCATTATGAAGTTTCGAAAACACCTTGTCAAGTTCCGGACCAATCAAATGCGGTGGAAAGAACATAGTGTTACCCTTGCTGATTTGTTCACGACGGATATGTCCCGCAAATGGGTAGATATCCCCGAACAGAAAACGGTGAATATTTATAATCTGAGTCTTAGTGAATCTTCCCTTGATTGGTGATTCCATAAGCATGTACTGCTTCAGGGCAGTTATCTCCTCTTCAGCACGTTTCAGCTCGTCACTGTTTCTGATATTCAGCTTATTTATTAGCACATCGGATTCGTGATAGCAATAAAGCGACTGCGCAGTTGTGCTAACATCATATTTTGAATACACTACTCCGCCCTCTGGTATTTTTCTTTCAGCTCTGCAATAATTTGCTGATAATTAGCCTGCCCGCTGGCATATCGGTCAAGGTTGCGTCTGCTTGCCTCGCTAAGTGTTAAACCTTCGATTGCCATTGTTCCAGCAACACTTTGAATCATTTTATTATGCTGCTCAGCGCTGACAGTTTTTCTCTGCGCTTGCTGTTTCACGCATCTGCCTCCTTTGCAAATTTCTGATACACTATCACATAACATTATATCATGGTTATGTTTAAAAAGCAATAGCTTTCCCATTTTTGAGGGACACAATTCTTCCCCACAATTCTTCCCCCACCTTAGAGGTGGGGGGGCTTCTAGCTGAAAGAGGTTAAACTATCTTACCGTCTTCGATTCTGACTATTCTTTGAAGTCGGATAGAAGACTTTTGCTATGTTGATTCGGTAGATTTTTAAGTAAATATCATTCAAAAGCATTAAACGGACTCTCACCGAATACGCTATTTTCTTGACAAAACCATGGGCAGAGTTAATGGTTCCCAAACAATAAAGGAACTTTTTTTCAACTATTATCCCAAGACTGTTGCTTTTTTCGACATTCTATGTTATAATTTTATTGTAGAACCTTTACAGGGGGAATCAGCAATGAAACAAATAAAAATAATTGCGGCCCTACTCTCTCTCAGCCTGATTCTTACAGGCTGCGGCGGAGATTTCCCCACTGAAACCAACAGTTCAGAATCAGCTGCAGTGGAGATTACCGAAACAGAGCCCTTAAATACAGAAACGCAAACAACATATATACAGGCTGAATCAAATATCATTTCTGCCGTAACTTCAAAAACGACTTCTGAAACTACCGCCAATGCTTCAAATACGGCTACCGAAGCTCCGAAAACTCAGCAAAAAGCAGAAGTTCAGAATGAACATCGTGAAGAGAAGACTACAGAAGTTCCTATTTCGCAGTCAAATGATCAGCAAAGCTTTCACACGGAAGATCAATCTCGTGAACGTAAAGCTACAACTACCACGATCTCTGAGATCACCACAACGGCTATGACCATAACAACTTCCATGACAACACAGGCAGAGACCACAACTACTACCAATAGGAATCCATTGCCAAAGGTAGTGCTTGACGGCATGACTCTGGAACAGAAAGTTGCTCAGATGTTCATGGTTACACCAGAAGCTTTGACAGGAATAACACCTATGACACAGGTTGGCAACGGAACTCAGAAAGCAATTGAAGAGATCCCTGTGGGCGGTATTATTCTATTTGCTCAAAACCTCACATCACGTGATCAGACAAAACAAATGCTTGCTGCAACTCAAGGATACGCAAAAAGCGCCTGCGGCATCGGACTTTTTACTGCCGTTGATGAAGAAGGCGGACTTGTAGCACGCTGTGCTCAAAAACTAGGCACTGCTAAATTTGATGATATGGCCTCCTATGGCAAGGACAACAACAGCGATACAGCATTAAATATCGGCTGTTCTATCGGCAGGGATTTGAAATCTCTTGGCTTCAACGTTGATTTCGCGCCCGTTGCAGATGTAAATATATGCAATTCAAATGAGCTTGGGAATCGTATTTTCAGTGATGATCCACAGGTTGTTGCGAATATGTCATCGTATGTCGCAAAGGGACTCCGTAACGAAGGAGTTTGCGCAACTTTGAAACATTTTCCTGGATTAGGTGCAGCAAACGGAAATACTCACACTAATTCAACAGTCGTCATAGATAGAACACTTGAGCAGCTCCGTGAGGCAGAATTTATTCCTTTTTCTGAAGGAATAAAGACAGGAGTTGACTTCATAATGGTTGGTCATCAGTCAGTAACTGGATTTGGCGATAATCTTCCATGTGATCTCTCCTATAAAGCTGTTACAGAAGTACTCCGCGGTGAGCTTGGCTTCACAGGAATTGCAATAACCGATTCACAGCGTATGAACACAATCGCAAATGTGTATAACTCGGGAGAAGCTGCAAAGCTCTCCATAAAGGCAGGAATTGACATTATTCTCATGCCGGTTGACTACAGACAGGCTGTGAATGAAGTCTGTGCGGCTGTACGCAGCGGCGAGATATCTGAGGAGCGCATAAATGAAAGTGTCATGCGTATTCTCAGAAAAAAATATGCTCTCGGTCTTCTGAAAAAGTAACGAAAAGCTACATAGATTTTTGATATTATGAATTATCGCGCCGCACTTGGATAATAGTGCGGCGTTCTATGTTATGTCACCAATTTACTATAATTCTCTGCATTTTACTATCATTTTTCACTTCAAAAAGTTATAATAATACCATAAGGTTAAAAACCTCATATCTAAGGAGAAAAAAACATGAAAAAAATGAAAGCTTTATCAATAATTGCTGCCCTTTCAATGCTCGCCTGCTCTGTGAGCTGCAGCAGCAACAATAATGACACAAATAACGAAAAACCTACAGAAGCAAAAACAGAAGCTCCTACAGAGGCTGTGGATGTTCCCGAAATTGAAGGCTACAATCTGCTTTGGAACGATGAGTTCAGCGGCAGCGCTCTCGACGAGACAAAATGGAACTATGAACCGCATGAGCCAGGTTGGACAAACGAAGAATTACAGGAGTATACAACTTCAACAGACAATGTATTCGTACGTGACGGCAAGCTCGTCATAAAAGCAATCAAGTCTGACAAGAACGGCAAGGACTACTATACATCAGGCAAGGTAACAGGTCAGAACAAGACTGATTTCACCTATGGTAAGATAGTAGTAAGTGCAAAGGTCCCGGAAGGACAGGGCTTATGGCCTGCAATCTGGATGATGCCAAAGGACGAAAGCTATTACGGTCAGTGGCCTAAATGCGGTGAAATTGACATTATGGAAGTCCTCGGAAACGATGTAAGTACTGCTTATGGTACTCTTCACTATGGTGAGCCTCACGGCGAACAGCAGGGCACATGGGGACTGACAGGTCAGACATACGCTGACAGCTTCCACGAGTTTTCTGTTGAGTGGGAACCAGGAGAAATGCGTTGGTATATCGACGGTAATCTCTATAATACAGTAAACGACTGGTTCACAGCAGTTCAAGGAGAAGACGAAAAGCCATACCCTGCACCTTTCGATCAGCCATTCTTTGTTCAGCTCAACCTTGCAGTCGGCGGTACATGGCCAGGAAATCCAGACGCAACCACCGATTTTGATAAGGCTGAGTTTGAAGTAGACTACGTAAGAGTTTATCAGAAACCAGAGTATGATACAAATGTTAAGAAGCCTGAAAAGGAATTCCGCAAGGCGCTTGAGGACGGAAATTTCATTTTCAACGGTGATTTCTCAGAAGCTGAGGATCTTACTGACGACGTTAACTGGAAATTTCTCCTTTTCAACGGCGGAGAAGGCGCGGCTGAGATAAAGGATAATATGATAGTAATTACTTCCGAAAAGGAAGGTACAGAGGACTACTCTGTACAGTTGGTACAACCTGATCTTCCTATGATCAAGGGCAAGAAGTACCGCGTAACATTCGATGCTTATGCAGACGAGGAGAGAGACATCATCGTATGTGTTTCTGCTCCGTCCGCAGGATGGATTCGTTACCTCAAAGACACAACTCTCAAGGTAACGCCAGAAAAACAGACATTCACATATGACTTTGAGATGAAGGACAAAGACGACAACAACGGCCGCCTTGAGTTCAACCTCGGACACAGAGGATCAACTGCTACAGTATATATCTCTAATGTCAGAGTTGAAGAAATATCGTAATCTCCCCATTCTTACCCTAAAACAGCCGGCACGATGTGCCGGCTGTTTATTTTACTCAAATATTTCATCGAAGTCCAGACCACTGTATCTGGAAAACACCTCATAGACCTCAGGATATTTAGCCTTTGTACGTACTACCTTAAGATCAGTATTCGTGAAACAGTGAGAAGAGCTTCCCTCAACACATACCTCATCTGTTTCCCGACTTACCAACCTGTATGAAACATGTAATGTCGCTCCGTTGAACTTGTCTATCTTAAGATATACCGCAAAGGGCTCGTCAAATCTCAGTGGGCGCTTGTATACGGCTTCCACGGAAAGAACAGGCATGAGTATACCCATTTCTTCTATTTTGGGAAAAGGCAGTCCTGCCTCACTGAGGTAGTGCACTCTTGCTTCCTCAAATATACGGATGTAGTTTGAATGGTGAACTATTCCCATTTTGTCAGTTTCATAATAAAAAACCTTTCTTTCATATGGGCGTATCTTGTTCAAAATAATCTTCCTTTCAGTAAAAAAATGTGGTATAATATTATTATCATGATAAATAATAACATCGGAGGTGAACTATGAAGCTGAAAAAACTGCTGAGCAGCCTTCTCAGTACAAATGCCGCTTTTGTCATTCTTCTGCTTTTACAGATATTCTTCTTGCTATTTATGGTAACAAGATTGGGCGAACGCTTTATTCTAGTGTATTTCCTGCTGATAGTACTAGATATCATACTTCTAGTGTACATCACAAACAAAAACGAACCTATATCCTATAGAATGGCATGGATAGTCGCCATAAGCGTTTTTCCGCTTTTCGGCGGAGTTTCCTACCTTTATCTCAAACTATCGCAGCAGTTTCCCAAATCCCTTGATATGCGAAATCAGAAGCAGTCAAAGGAGCTTCTGGTACAGGACAAAAACGTTGTAAAAGATCTTTCAGAAAGCTGTCCAGATTCTCTGAATCTTGCACGCTATATATCAGATTATGGGCTATATCCTGTTTATCGGAATACTGATACACATTACTTCACGTTAGGTGAAATGCAGTTTGATGAACTAATTGCCGAGCTTGAAAAAGCGAAGCATTTCATATTCCTGGAATTCTTCATAATCAGCAAGGGCTATATGTTCGACACAATGTCTGAGCTCCTTATCCGCAAGGCAAAGGAAGGCATCGACGTAAGGCTCATGTACGACGGTATCGGCACGGGAATGCTCAATTCCGTCAAACCATTCAGGAGACTTGAAGAAAACGGTGTGAAATGCAAGGTTTTCAATCCTTTCCGCCCCATGATATCCTCTGTTCAGAACAACCGTGATCACCGCAAGATAGTCGTTATAGACGGTCATACCGCTTTCAACGGTGGAACCAACCTGGCAGACGAGTACATTAACCGCATAGAACGGTTCGGGCACTGGAAGGACACGGCAATAATGGTCCGCGGACAGGCTGTCTGGAATTACACGGTAATGTTTCTGCAATTGTGGGAAAAAGCTGAAAGCGATGAGATACGGAAATTCTCTCCTCCACTCAAATCGATTGATGATGCAAGTCCTGCTGACGGATTTATACAGCCCTTCTCTGATTCTCCACTTGATGAAGAACCTGTTGGGAAACGCGTATATCTCGAGCTTATCAGCAATGCAAGGAATTACGTGTGCATAACTACTCCATATCTCATACTTGACGAAGAAATGACTAACGCTCTTGGCTTTGCCGCCAAAAAGGGAGTTGACGTTAGAATAATCACTCCACATATTCCAGACAAGTGGTATGTCCATATGATAGCCTGGAACAACTATGAAAGGCTCACCGCTATGGGCGTCAAGATATATGAGTATACTCCCGGATTTATCCATGCAAAGACCTGTGTAGCAGATGGTCTTACAGCTGTTGTGGGAACTATTAATTTCGATTATCGCAGCTTTTACCTGCATTTTGAATGCGGTTCAGTTCTTTATAATGTATCTGTAATAAAGGACATTGTTTCCGACTTTGAAAAAACAATATCTGCTTCTCACCTGATAACTGCCGAAGAATGTTCTAAAAGACCGGTAGTCAAAAAAATAGCGGGAGCAATACTGAATATATTTGCTCCCCTTCTATGATATTATCGCAAAGATATAAATATATCGTCAGAAATAGTCTTTTGCAAGCAAACTGCATACACAAACATCGGTAATACCCGATTGTATGCGGTCGGAGCTCCTGAGAGTTCCCTCGAATGTAAGACCACATTTCTCCATTACACGCTCCGAGGCTTTGTTCTCCGGAGCGTATTTTGCTTCTATCCGGTTTGCATGGACTTCCTCAAAAAAAAACTCGATAACTGCCGCAAAGGCTTCGGTAATATAACCGAGTCCCCAGTATTCTGAACCTAAACAGAATCCAACCTCTATGGTATCAGTTTCATTATAGACATTGGCAGCAGAAATAGTACCTATTGGAAATCCAACTTCCTTCGGCACGACTACCCAATGATACCACTGAGGGTCGTCATATTTCTTAAGCCACGACTGACCGAGATTCTTCATCTGAGCTATGCTGCGGTGGTGCTCCCAGCGCAGGTATTTCGTGACCTTAGGATCGCTGGTCCACACGTGAAAAGCAGTTTCTGTATCAGCTTCCTCAAATCTTCTGAGTATCAGCCTAGTCGTTTCAAGCCTTATAGTTCCAACGTGTGTCATAATTCATATCATCCTGGTCATGATCTCGACGCAGATAGCGGGAAGTCCTCTTACGCTTCTTGTTTTCATACATTATCTCATCAGCCTGTGTTATAAGATTAAAGAGCGTTACATCAGCAGTTGCGTCTGTAACTATAGTGCCAATACTTGCAGATATCTTATAAGGCTTTCTTATAATACGGTTAATACTCTCAAGCTGTATATTGAAGGTGCTTTCAAGGGCAGGAATATCTTCATCAGTAGCATTTGCGCCGAGAATTATAAACTCATCGCCGCCAAAACGTGCGCAAATCCTGCCGCTCTTACAGCAGTCCTTGATTATCCTTGCAAGGTGCTGAAGAGCATAATCGCCCTCTTTATGGCCGAAATTATCGTTGATATACTTAAGTCCGTCCATGTCAATGAAGGAAATAAGTACCTTCCTACCTGCATTCTGACAGGAATTATATATCTGACCAGCCATTCTGATAAATCCATTTCTGTTATAGATATTACAGAGCTGATCTACAGTATAGAGCTTATTAAGCTCATCTATCATGCTGTTCAGATGGAGGATCTTGCATATATTCTCAATAGAGTTACTTATGCTCAGCATAAGAGCATGACAAAGCAGACTCTTTAATGGAAATGTGCTGTTCATGAATACATAGTAGCCAAGACAGCGCTCACGGAAATGTAGCGGCATGAAAAAGCTTACGTTTCCGCCACCTGAAACAGGCATTGGGAGCATATCACTGCTGTCAAAAGCTGTAACGGGATGGTTCCTTCCGTTCATCATAAGCAGCGGTGCACTCATTTTTTCTGTATAGCCCTGTATCTGATATATCTCAGGCATTTCATCTGAAGATTTACCAGTTATTACCTGGTCCCAGTTAGAGCATAGACAAATTGCAAAGCGCTCGCACTGTACCTCATGAATAAGACTAGCAACCGTCCTGAAATTTTCTTCTGGAGTCTCATTCTCTACTAGCTGAGCAGTCATGCGGTTGAGAAGTGAGATATCGTTCTTGAAGCTATTCAGCATTTTATATGTTGTTATCTTGTATTCATCAATATCAATTTTCTCAGCTGTCTTACAGCCGCAGCTTTCCGTAAACACTGGTGAGGACTTAAGAGTAATGTTTCCCTTCTGCTTTTTTCCTTTGATTACTTTCAGAATAACCTCACATGCCTTATATCCTGCCTCATCCAGCGGACGTGAAACAGTAGTAAGCGCCGGAAGATGATGCTTAGCATTATAGGTATTGTCAAAGCCGGTAACAATGACATCATCGGGAACCTTGTAGCCCATATTGTTGAGTTCCTCGATAGCTGCAAGGGCCATTGCGTCGTTGGCACATATTATCGCCTGCGGATGCTCGAGAGCGCTGCTGTAAAAGTACTCTATCGCTTTTTTTCCGTCAGCAGCGCGAAAATCGCCGTGATATATCCGCTCTTCATCAACTTCAAGACTGTACTCTTTCATTACCTCCGAAAAAGCACGCTGACGGTCAGCTGCCTCCGGGTTTGCAACAGGTCCTGAGATATAGTTTATTATCTTGGCGCCGTGAGCCAGAATAACATGGCTAACGAGCGTCCTCATGACTGAATAGTTGTCAATGCTTATGTTATAAAAATCTTTATAGTCGCTGCAATCAAGAATACTTACAGGCAGACCTGATTTTTTCACACGATTGACGATCTTTTCTTTCTCTATCGGATCACTTATTGTATTACTTAGAAGAATAACTCCGTCAAATTTTTCAAAATTTATGAGAGAATAGATATTGTATTCTCCAACGTCATACTTACTGTTTGAAATAACTCCACCGAACGCGCTAAAGCACGATATATTAGCGTTATTAACCTTAGCACAGTTTATGACACCTTCGATGACACTATGTTGATATTCTTCGTCGATTCCTGCAACGATGACTGCAATTTCGATTATTTTCTCCATTAATACACCCCTTTTACGCGATAAAAAAGAAATTGATTAGCAAATATGTCTCTAGTATATTTTGTGTTTTTTCTGTAAGTTTTACGTGCAGATCAAATTTCCCCGATTTGAACTGTTCTGCCCGAAAAATATACAAAAAGGACATTTCTTTTTAGTATCTCTATAAAATATACACTTATTATAACATATTTATTGTTAGATTTCAAGTAATTTTAGTAAAAAAGTACGATAAATATTATATACAACAAACAGATAAAAAGACACCATACAAAAGCTTTCACACTTCTGTATGGTGTCATATTATCATTATTTCTCATGTGGGTCAAGAGTAGTGAGCTTACCGAGAAGGTACTCCTGTATGCGGAGAGCATCATTGGTAGTCACACCCTTAATAGTTATATCAACGTCAGCGTTCTTCTCGCCTTTTTCAGTGATGTGTTTGCTGTCACTTCCATTTATGCCGTACTTGTTCGGATTTGCCAAAGCCTGCATAATAAGCACAGCGTCTGACATATCTATCTCGCCATCACAATTTGCATCACCGTACTTTACATCTGCCGGAGTAGGTGCTGTAGATGATGAAGTTACAGTTGTTACTGTAGTAGTTGCCGTAGTAGTTGTTGTGGTAGTTGAAGTAGATGTTGTTGTGGTTGTTATTTTTGTAGTGGTAGTTGTTGTTTTCGGCTGCTCGCTGTTGCCGCCCTTATAGAGGTCCTTAGGCAGCTCCGAAAGGGTAATACAAAAATCACTCTGATAAAGTTCAGTAAGTGTCTTTGGATCCTGATACTCCTTACCGCAGAGGAAGTGCTCCTGTTCAGAATCGTACCACGGGCAGAAATACAGCCAGTATGCGTGCTCAACTGTCATGTTATTCAGACTTGGTACGGTGTCGTTTTCCGGCATTGAAACCATTTTATTACCATTTACAAACTTGTTGAGAGTATAGAACAGACCTGCCTCAGCGTCCTCGTTGGGAGTTCCTGCCTGCTTGCCATCGTGACGGTTGTACTGACAGTTGTACTTATCGTAGCCTACGATATCTACCTTATCATCGCCTGAGTACCACTTTGCTGAGTTATCAGACCACGCATAGAGGTTCTGCTCATAGATAAGGTTATGAAGACCGTACTCGTCTCTGAGTGTATCCTGTAAGAAAGTCCAGAGCTTGTTGTAAACAACAGCGCCTTCCTTCGACCACCAGAACCATGCTCCGGAGCCATCGATAGGATCCTGTGTGTTGCTGGGATTACCTTCTGCTTCGTGGAAAGGTCTGAATATTACAGGAACTCCTGCGTCCTGAAGTTTCTTCAGCTCAGCTGCAAGATTTTTCATGCAAAGCTGGAAGTAATCATACTCCATAGTGCCCTTTACCATACAGTTTGCTGTAACAAAGTCAGTATTTGGCTTGTAAGTTGTTCTGCCGAAGTCAAGAGGCTCACCTAGAGTATAATCTGCCTTTGTAACCGGAACGTTAACGTGCCATGAAGCCGTACAGATACCGTTCTTGTTCTTGGCCCAGTCTATCATACGTCCTGCAACACCATCATCCCAGGCATAACATGGACAGTAACTTCCAAAGTCAAAGCCGCGGATAGCCGGCTCCTCACCTGTAAGTTCCTTGATGTATCTAACCTCATAATTGTAATCGTTGAGGGTATAATTACGATTCTGAGTCTGATAGTTGTACTGCTGGCCCTCCTCGTCGAAGCATTTCCACACGAACTTTGAGCCGTCATCCGCAGTCGAGATATCAGCCTCGTCAAATTTATATTCCTTGCCGTCCTGATCTACACACTTTTTCTTCTCAGCGTCAAAGCGGATAGTCGTGTCAACTTGATGACCGCCACCGTATATCTCCTGCTGTCCTGAAAGGATATTCTTTCCGTAAACGCTCTTAAGGTAAGCCATAAGAGCCTTTGTCTCCGGAGTTGCGTCAGGGTCGCAGGTAGTACCGCTGGCTTTTGAAAGATCAGGGAAAACCGCCTTTGAGATAGTTACCGTATCAATGGCCATATAGCCGTACTCGCAGATGAACTCGACGGTATTGACGCCCTTGTTCATGCGTACCATACCAAAATCGTAATCCTTCCATTCATCGGAATAAGCGGCCTGGGTGGTGTACTTCACACCATTGATGGTAACAGCCTGTTGTCTGCCCTCCTGATTCAGTATCTGTGCGCCGTGAACAGTTATGGAATACATTCCGTCCTCGGGAACAGTCACTTCAAAGGACGCTGGCTTAGCAGTAAGGTAAAAGAAGCCCTTTCCTGAAAAACCAGGGATTTCCGTCTGATATATCTTTTCCCAGAGCTCAGCACCTTTCATGTCCTCACCTTCTATGGTGTAAGGAAACTTTGTAGCAGTCGCATCATCAGCCGCAACGGAAGTGAATAACGGCACAGAGCTTACCTGTGCAGCTGCAAGAACACCTGCTGCAGCCAGGGATATGAGTTTACTTATCTTTCTGTTCATGTTTTTATCCTCCTTGAATTTGAATAATTATCTCTTTTTATGATTCAGGCAGAGACTTTATCAGTCCGAGCAGATATTTCTGAATTGCAAGAGCATCGGAAGAGGTTATTCCATTACCTCTGTTATCAACATCCGCATTCAGCATATTCTCCGCTGCAATAACATATTTATCAGGATTTGCAAGAGACTGCATTATAAGCACAGCATCCGACATATCCACAGCTCCGTCGCCGTTTGAATCGCCTGCCATCCCCTGCTGCGCAGATTCTGTGGTCACAGTGGTAGTAGTTGCAGGATTGGTCGTTGTTGTTTCCACTGTAGTAGTTGAAGAAGCAGTCGTTGAAGTCTCATTTACAGTTTTAGTCGTTGAAGCTGTTGTTGTAGCTGTGGTGGTTGTAGTTGTGGTGGTTGTTGTCAAAGCAACCGTAGTAGTTGTAACAAAAGGCGTATCATCAGCCTTAAAGCCGCTTCCAACAGCAATGATGCCATCATTATATGATACAAGCGCAGCTTTAAGCTCCTTATTCACATCAGATGCCGCATCGTCAACGTCATTGTTGAACTGCCATTTGAAGTCGCCGCCTTCTACTCTTCCCGCTTTCGCCATTACCAACTCAGGTACATCTTCTGCCTTATCGGGGGTATACTTATACATTATATCCGAAGTATCGAAATTGTTATATGTCGTACCACCGCTCTTTGCCTTGACATTATCGCTTATCTTCTCATTTTTTGAAGAAGCCTCATAAGCATCAAAGTCTGTACTGTTCTGCTGATATGGAGTGAAAGCCTTCTGTCCCTGCATGATATTACCGTATGACTTTATGATACCACCGTCCTCACCCGAAAATGTGCCTCCAGTGATTTCGTCTGAACCCTGCATGGATATGAGCATCGGATACTTACAGTTGCGGAAATAATTATTCTCAACAAAACATGAAGCTCCCATAGTAACTCCTACGCCATATTTCGCATTTCCGTCGAAATAGTTGTTGTAGCAATGCACAGAACAGGTCCTTATTCTCGGATGACGAGAATCTGAGTGATCGTACCAGTTGTGATGATACGTAATGTAGTTTTCAGTTGATTCCGACTTCATTCCCTGTAAATTGCACTTTCCGTTATCCCAGAAATGGTTATAGGAATGGGTAACAAAGGTGGAAGTCTTTGTATCAAGTGCTCCGTCTCCCTTTGCCTGATCAGAGTCTGAACCTGCGTCACCGTAGAAGAAATCACAGTTATGAACCCATATATGATTGTTTTTCTGCTGAAGTCCGCAGTCATCGCCCTCATTGCTGTTGCAGTTCATAAAGCCTAAATTTCTGACCTCTACATTAGAGCAATTCTTCATTACAAGACCAAAGCCGTTGAAAGTTGCGTCGCTGCCAATTCCCTCAATAGTACATCCTGCCGTTACGGAATCTACCATAATATCACCTTTTGTAAGAACGGATGGATCGGTGATATTACCGATAAAACGTATATTCAGCGGTCTTTTTTCCTTGCCTTTCTTATATCCCAGAATAATATTCTGCACACCTGTCAGTTCCTCAGCTCCCTTACCTGTAGCATCAATACTTGCAGTAACAGTATCCTTGTTCTCATTTGTGACATATACAACAACAGCGTCGCTTTTCAGTGTTCCGTCATCGTTATATGCACCGCTTGAACTTCCGTTCACAAATCCGAAACCGCTTCTGTCATGAGAGTATGCATTTGTCTTTGTCTCCGCAGCCTTCGAGCTGTCTTCCTTGCCGTCGATAACAGGCACTATCTTCATAGTGTGACTGCCTGCCTTAAGTCCCACAGCGTCGGCACGCATATAACCCTTATACTGTCTTATGAGCATATCATCTATCCTATTTCCGTCAACATATACATTGTACCCTGAAGCGCCCGAAACAGAAGTCCACGTTGCGCAGATACCCTCGCCGAATCCTGAGGAGCTCAGCACTTTTACGCTGCTCTCAGCCGCAGATGCTGTAATCACAGCCGTATCCGTAAAAGGTACATACGCAAAAGCAAAAGAAGAAAGGGTAAACATTACAGCTGCAGCTACTGTTGCTGTCCTGAGTTTAAAAATCCTGCTTTTCATAATAAAATTCCTCCATTACATCAATATCCGCCGGTATGCCTACTGCATACCTTTACACTATATATTATATAATGAGAATATGTACTTTTCAATGGCAATTAGCGCTCATAAAATGTACTTTTGAGCTATTCATATTTCTTACTTTTCTGTTTTATCCCCAAATGCTGGTATTTACATATTTAATAGTCAGGATACTGTTATACCCGTTTTTTCAGAATCAAAAAAATTTTGAAACAATGTGAGAGAATTACTGACTTCATACGTCTAAGTAATAGAAAAGTCCTAAAAAGGAGGTATCGAATATATCAGCACATCATAAACCAACAGCATTAGTTTACAAAACAGGAAAACTAAATTAAAAAAGCATTTGTAAAGGAGAGTGATCATTATGAAAGTAAGAAAACTATTATCAATGATAGTTACATCTGCAATTCTGGTTTCAACTATAACAGTTCCAACCACTAATGCAACAACCACTTTGTCTGTTCAGAAAGCTGACTCGGTATTTGCTGCTGATACAGAAGCATCTCCGGCTATAACAACGACGAAAATTACAACAATGGCAAACGTTGTTAAGACAACGACAACTACTACTCTTCCATCTATAACATCTACTACTTCATCGCATTTTTCTTCTGTATTTAAAAAGGTTATAAACTATCCCGAAAAAACAGTTTATAATAAAGGCGAAAAGCTTGATATAAAAGGGCTTTTAATCAGCGCAACGGTAAACAGTAACTCCTTTGACGATGCAGCCGAAAAACAATATGACGAGAGCTACTTTAAAATTGGCAACTTTACTGTTATTGACAAAGAAGGAAGCGCCGTAAGCGGAAATAGGTTCAGCACACTTCCTGCAGGTGAGTATACTGTTAGTCACCATGGTTTAATAGGAGATTATTATAGCTACAATGGATGCAACGATGTAGTTTTCTCCTACAATGTAACTATAATTGACGATAGCCCAAACGCAACAAAGACTAATCCTGTTACCACAACAATTACTACAACTACTACCACTACTTTAACAACAACAATGGTAATGCCAACAACACATAAAACATATGTTTTCGACAAAGTGTTGTATTATCCAGAAAAAACAGTTTATAATACAGGTGAAGAGCTTAATATCAAGAGACTTTTAATCAGAGCAACTGAAAATCCCAAAAACAACCCTAACAATAATACCAGCAGACAATATGATGAAAGCTACTTTTCTATCAGCAGCTTTAATGTTACTGACAAAAATGAAAAGAGCGTAAGCGGAAGTAAGTTCAACACACTTCCTGCAGGAGATTATACTGTAAGCTACGATGGCACTGTAGGAAATTATTATGATTTCAATTGGTGCACCAATGTAAAATTCTCCTA
>JAFZYX010000024.1 GCA_017616055.1 Ruminococcus sp. | reverse complement strand
TCTTGAGATAACTCCACCGGAATCATACTCACTTCCTGTTGCAGCAAGAGTGATGATATCGACAATTGGAATAGAATCAGTTGCAAATGCTTTGTATGAAATAAGATCCCATGGATCACCGTCATACTTTGCACCTGTGGCAATAGCTTTGGAACAGTCAAGAACACTTCCACCACCTACTGCAAGGATAACATCAATGTTGTTTTCCTTACAGATTTTTACTCCGTCAAGGACACTAGGATCATACTTGGGATTAGGCTGAATACCTGAAAGCTCATAGATTTCAAAATCCTTTAGAAGCTCTTTTACCTTGTCATAAAGACCAATCTTCTTGATACTTCCACCACCATAGGTAAGAAGAATCTTCTTGCCAAACTGTTCCATAACCTCCGGCAGCTTCTCCACTACGCCTTTTCCAAAAATCAGTCTCGTAGGTGTCTGATAATCAAAATTTTGCATGTTTTAATCCCCTCCTGTTCTTATCTTATAAAATGTGTCGGCTGCCATTCCTCTTTCTCAGGCAAGCCATATTTTTCTTTACCAAGTGCGATACTCTTCATAAGGAAAGTCATATTTCTCGCAAGAGTACGCATTGTCTGAAGGCCTTCAATATCCTGCTCAGCCTGACCCTTTTCTCTGCCATGAACACTGTTCCAGTACTGGCTGGATGCAACAGGCATTCCACTGATGGTGAAATACTTGTTCAGTTCGTCAAAAGTCGCAGATAGTCCACCTCTACGTGCTACAACTACACTTGCACCAACCTTCATAGTCTTATCAAAACCTGTGCTGTAGAACAGTCTGTCCAGACAGGCTATAAGAGTTGCGTTAGCTGAAGCGTAGTAAACAGGCGATGCTTGTGTTTCCGCCCACACGTGGACTTCCGTTGATAATCAATACTTTTGCCATAAGATAAATCTCCTTTTACACAATAATCTTACCTTCTTATAAACTGATTTTCTGACTCTGGGGTATCAGCACTTACAAATCTTTCAACCTTCATATGAAGATCATATTTTTCTCGCAGCTGTGCTATAGTCTGCATCATAGATGAAGCATGGTGAGCATCAATTGCGTCCTGACTTTCCCACGCATCAATTAACAGCACTGTCTCAAAATCTTTCATTGGAAAGAAATATTCATAACGGACATTTCCTTTTTCTGCCCTGATTTTGTCAGCAGTTCCACTGTTCTCCATTTCCTCTGCAAACTTTCGAGCATTTCCATTTACACCAGAATAATAAAGATTCACTGTAATCATTAAACTTCACCGCCTTCCCCATACACTTCCTTTGCCAGGTTAAATACTGCCCAAGCCTTAGGCCAACCTGCATAGAAAGCCACGTGAGTAATAAGTGCTGCCATTTCCTTCTGTGTCACCCCATGATTCTTAGCATTCATGATGTGGTGCTTTAAAGCGTCACCCACAAGTCCCTGTGCCATGATGGCTGTGACTGTAAGCATGCATCTTGTTTTTACATCAATGTCCTGATTGTTCCAGTTTTCACCGAAAAGAATGTCGTCATTATAATGT
>JAFZYX010000023.1 GCA_017616055.1 Ruminococcus sp. | reverse complement strand
ATCATCTATATATGAGCTGAAAGATTTATTTGTTATTACGTCATCAGCAATGAAGCGCATAAATTCGCTTGCTGTCATTTTTCCAGTCTCACCATCGAAGTACTTGTAATAGAGCATATTGAACATACTCTCGTCGGCTTCAATATCACGCTTTTTTCCGCCACCCATAACACCTGACAGATCATCTATGGCATCGACCATTTCTGCTGCTGAATGTTTTTTTGCAAGCATATTTGAGTAATTGGCAGCGCTTTTTACGTTATCTAACTTCTCCAGTTCTTCGGCTATGGCTGTGACCTTATCATCATCCTGATTTTCGTATACCATTACAACAGTGCTTGTTGTCGGAAAAACATCAGCTATAGGGTCAGCTGTCGGCATAGAATATGAGATCAATGTTTGCTTCTGGAGTATATATGCTCCGAAAAAAAGAGCTATAAAGCATAAAGTAAGAGGTAGCTTTATTTTGTTACAAAGCTTAGCAAGACCGCCTGTGGGAATATTAGGTGAACGCTTAGCTGTTTTCTCAATAGCATTAGAGAAGAGAAGGATAAGTCCCGGAAGGACTAGGAAGGCACATATAACGCTCAGTAATACGCCCTTTGCAAGTACAACTCCCATGTCGAAACCTATCTTGAAGCTCATGAATACAAGTGCAAGTAAGCCAACAACTGTTGTTATTGAACTACTTGAAATAGAAGAAAATGCACCTATTATAGCCGCTTCCATTGCGGATTTATTATTGCTGTTTTTCTTAAGTTCTTGTCGGTAACGACTTATAAGAATAATAGAATAATCCATCGAAAGGACAAGCTGTAATATAGAGGCTACTGAGAAAGTCTTATCTGATATTTCTCCAAGGAATATGTTTGTTCCCATATTTATTACAACAGCAATGCCAATTGTAAACAGAAACAGGAAAGGTTCTATCCATGAACTACTCATAACAGTAAGAATCAGCATTATTAAGGCTACTGCTGTAATAACAACCCATAATGGCATATCAGGGGTATCTATACTGTCGTTTTTATACTTCATGCCGTTTTGAGAAAAATCAGACTCGAGAGTCTGCTCTATGGCTGTTTCTTCGGTAGTTCCGTAATCATAGTCGGTATGGATAACATACTTTGTGTATTCGCCTTTATTGTAGTCTTCATCGTCTTCTTTGTAATCTACAGACGAAACATGGTCTATCTGAGAAAGCCTGTCTGTCATCTCGGATTTCTGTTCGTCGGTAAGCCTTCTGAACATTATACGGATTGTGTGATCCTCTTCGGCATCCGGAAATTCCTTGTCCATAATATCCATGCCTATCTTCATGGATGAATCATCAGGCAGATATTTAGTCATGTCAGTATTAATATCTACCTTTGGTATCAGGATACCGCAAAGTCCTGCAATAAGCAGTATGACTGCCATAATAATTATCCTTTTCTCAACAATAAAACCAGCAATCTTTTTCATTAAAGCACCTCTTGACAATGAATATTCTTTATGATATAATTCTAACACAGAATAGGTGTGAAGTCAACCGACTGTTTACTTTGTAGATGATGTGTAGTGCACAAAACTAAATGATTCTGTTGTAAAGTCAACACTTTTTGAGATTTTTGTTGAGGTGATTAATTTGGAGAATCAGCGTATTAGACTAACTAAAAAAATGCTGAAAGAAGCTTTAGTTAGACTTTTAGAGTATGAATCAATAGAAAAGATAACTGTCTATCAGCTTTGTAATGAAGCTGAAATCAACCGTACAACTTTTTATAAATACTACGGAAGTCCATCTGATCTTATGAACGAAATACAGTCAGATTTCATTAATGAACTTGAAAAAAGCCTTCTTGAAAAAAATCGCCCAGTAAGTTTGCAGATGATATTGACATATATAGACACTCACCGTGAGTCATGTAAAGCACTGCTGAGATCTGCATTTGATAATGGTTTTTTTGAAAAAATAATATCCCTTTCACTTATAACACAAAATCTCGATGAACAGATCTCACCAAGATATTCGGGCTACAGAAAGGAATATGTTAAAGAATTCGTTATTTATGGTACTTATTCGATAATAAGCAAGTGGCTTAAATCAGAAAAGCCAGAACCGCCTGATAAAATTGCCGCGATTATATTGGAAATTATAGAAAAGATATAGAAAGCAAATAATGGGCTGCTTTGTAGAATGTTATTCTCTAAGCCCTTTGAAAATGGAGTTGGTATCAATAGTGAAAACTTCCTTGATGTATTATCATCGATAAAAAATCTAAACGATTTTGTTAATGTTACCAAGCCGCTTATTAATGATTTTACATCAGGCGTAAGTATATTGAATTCGGCTGGTTATACAAGTACAAAATAAGGAGATATATAGTTATGATATATGATTTGGAAAAAATTGATTCTTCTAGAATTGATAAATTAACGAAAAATGATTTATTTCTGCGTTTCGAAATATGAATTGGACTATCAGCAGGCCGGTTTGTAAGAATAAATAAAGAAATTCAGATTTGGAGTAACAAGGTAATTATCATATTATCTGCTATTGCTTTCAAAAGGGAACTGTGATATAATGATAGGTACAAATGACCACTATGCCTATAGTGAATACAGAACAATAAATAAGCCGCTCGTTGTTTCGAGTGGCTTATTGCTTTGTAATATTTGCTATTTCCTTATAGTGAGTTAATCCAATCTTATCCGACAGATGAAGTTAAATTAAAATCTTCTGAATAATATATCAGAATCAATTTGTTTTATCTTCGAACATCTCTCCGTCAACAATTCGGACAGTTCTCTGTGCCCACTTGGCAACATTCATGTCATGAGTTATCATGACGATAGTATTGCCCATTTCATGCAGTTTTGTAAACAAGCGAAGCACTTCCGTTCCGCTGCTCTGATCAAGGGCACCTGTAGGCTCATCAGCAAGAAGCAGTGATGGTTTGCTGCACAGAGCACGTGCTATAGCTACTCTTTGACGCTGACCGCCCGAAAGCTCTGATGGCTTATGTTGTATACGTTCTGAAAGGCCAAGCATGTCTATGATTTCACGGCAGTCTGTTTCAGCAGATTTTCGATCATGTCCGCGCATCAGAAGCGGCATTATTATATTCTGCATTACGGTATATGTAGGTATCAGATGATAATTCTGGAAAATGAAACCTATCTCGTGATTTCTTATACTTGTTAGTTCCTTTTCCTTCGTCTGATGTATCGGGATACCATTAAGAGCATATGTTCCATTGTCAAGAGTATCCATACAGCCGATAATATTCATAAGTGTGGATTTACCTGAACCAGACGGTCCAAGAATTGCAGTGAATTCGCCTTTGTCAACAGAAAAATCGATATTCTTCAGAACACTGAGGCGTTCTGTACCCATTTTATAGCTTTTGCAGACATTCTTCATAGAAATTATCTGTTCTGTTCCCATACTTACACCTCATTGCTCAATTATCCATACTTCTGTAACAATTTCTTTGCCATTGCTGTCTTTCTCAACGCTGCATTTGATGATATCTCCTGCACTCAATGCGTCAAAATCAGTTTTTACGCCCAGACTTGTTGTAACTGTTGTACCTACAGGTATGCGTAATTCCTCTTGCTCACCTGTCAACGTATATTTACTGTTGCCTGAGCTTTTTCTGTCTTTTGACCAGCTGAAGCTTTTAGTTTTTTCTCCGTCACCAGATCTGCTGAATCCTTCCGGCATTTCGCCATTTTCAGGTATTTTGAAACTTCTTGAACCTGAATTTTCGCCGTCATCATCAGAGTTACTGAAATTGCCTGGCATTCTGCCGCTGAACTTTTCAGGATCAAATCCTTCCGGCATTTCACCGTTCTCAGGCTTTTTGAAGTTTCTTGACCTTGATTCTTTACCGTCATCATCAGAGTTACTGGAATTGCCCGGCATTTTGCCCCCGAACTTCTCAGGATTAAAATCTTCAGGTATCTCTCCGTTTTCTGGTCTGGTAAATCCCTCAGGTTTTTCTCCGCTGTATTTTTCGGGATCAAATCCATCAGGCATTTCACCGTTCTCCGGCATTTTAAAGCTTCTTGATCTTTCTTCGTCATTTGAACTGCGTGACTTCTTATTTTCGCTGTTTGAATTGCCAGTTTCATCAGAGCTATTTTTTTCGGTTTTATTCTTATTATCGGTAGAATTAGTTTCTTCATTGTAATCTGCTAAAAGAAGAACAACATCGTTCCCTGAAACAGAATCTATCTTTCCATAAATATATTCTTGATCTACGGTATTTGCGTTCTTTCCACATGAACCCAAAGAAGCAAGCATTACAGTTATCAGACTGGCTGTAACAAATTTTTTCATAATATATCTCCTTTATAAATCCTTTTATCATTCACTTGAAAGTGCTTCTACCGGAACGAGCTTTGAAGCTTTCCATGCAGGGTAAAAGCCGAATACAGTACCTGTAACAAGTGAGAAACATAAAGCTATCAAAGCACCGGTTGCTGACATTTCCATACGGATATTAAGTCCTGAAAGTACAGGGCTTATCATAAAGCTTATCAGTACGCCTATAATGCCGCCGATAAGGCTTATACAGCAGGCTTCCATCATGAATTCAAGTAGTATGTCTTTTCTTGAACCACCGATAGCTTTTAGTATACCTATCTCCTGTGTACGTTCCTTCACAGAAACGAAAAGGACGTTCATTATGCCTATACCACCGATTATGAACACTATGGAAGCCATAGCTATAAGCATAAGGGTTAAAGTCTTGTTAGACTTGTTAGCAGCTTCCATTTTGCTTCCTGCGTCTGATATAGTGAACTCTGCATTTGGATAGCTAGCAGCAAGGACTGTTTTCACATTTTCTGTAACCGTTTCAATATTGTTTACATCCTCTGCGATAACTGTTATTGTAGGACTGATGTCACTTCCAGTAAGGTATTTGATTCCAGTTGCATACGGAATAAATATTGCTTCATCAGCGCTTATTCCTGACTCAACAGTGCCCTGTTCAGCAAGAACACCTGTGACAGAGTACGGACGATCGTCAATATATACAATATTATCGTAGGCTTCTTCTGCACTGCCGAAAATATTCTTTGATGCGTTGTAGCCCAGTACGCATACCTTTGACTTGTTCTCGTTATCTGCGTCTGAAAGATAGTCGCCGAACATCATGGAGAGATTACTGAGATCTGCATAATCCGAAAGAGTTCCTGCTACGGTATATGACTCGGTTTCTTCAATATTTCCACCGTAAATATCCTGCTTTGTGGTATATGTTATGGTTGACTCGCTGAGCCCTGGAACAGATGAATAAATATCGTCCATATCATCTGTGGAAAGCGTTATATTTTCAGTATTCTTCTTGTCGGAACTTCCACCGAACAATCCGCTGAAACCACCGCCAAATTCTGAGAAAAAACCGCTTCCGCCGCTTCGGCTACTTCTGTCACCAGAACTACTGTTACTACTTCTACTTGATGAAAAATCCGGTATACTGCCTCCACCTATAGAAGGGAAGTCACCGCCTGAGAAATCAGGTCTGTCGCTCATGGGCATTGCTGTATCTCCGCTTTTTGATGACGGAACGCTGCCTCCGAAAGAAAAGCCTGATTTTTCCTTAGACTGTTCATAGCTTATATCCAGAGCACCGGCGTTGAGATTTCGGAATTGTTCGGCAACATCGGCTTTTCCACCGCGTCCGATCGCTATTACGCATACAATGGTAGCAGCTCCTACTATAACACCTATGGAAGTCAGAAGCACCTTGAATTTATTCTGTATAAGGTTCAGTCTGACAAGATTTAGTATCTCTGAAAACCTCATATTACGACACCTTACCTTTTATAAGCAGAGTATCGCCTTCAGAAACGCCCTTAACTTCGACGATGTTTCCGTTGGAGAAACCTACCTCAACTTTGACCTTTTCCTCACTGCCGTCTTGCTTCTTCAAAAGTACATAGCTGTCAGTACCTTCCCTGATGATTGCCTTGTTTGATGCATACAGAACGTTCTCTACCTGTTTTGAAATAAAGGTAACGTTGGCTGTCATGCCTGAAAGAAGAGTTTCTGGAACGCTTGTAACTACAACAGTTACAGGATAGCTTACGGTTGATGAATTACCGCTGGTAGATGACGAGCCTATCTCTGATACATATCCGCTGAACATCTCATCAGGATATGATAGAAAACTAATATCAACTGTATCTTTAAGATGTACTACAGAAATATCGTCTTCTGTAACATTGACAGTAACTGTTATGCTCTCTGCATCGGCATAGCTTGCGATAGCTGTTTCGGATGAAAGCGTATCTCCTGAAGAATAGCCAACTCCTGTTATAGTGCCGCTGTAATCTGCGCATATGTTTCCGTCGGAGATATATGCTTCAAATGCTTCAAGATCAGCCTTAGCTGCGTCAACAGCCTCCTGTGCTTCTTCCTCAGAAGCACCTACGCCATTAACTGATACATCATAGAGATCCTGAGCATTTTCGTAATACATACATGCTTCTTCATATGTTTGCCTTGCTGAGAGCTCATCTGATGAACGTGAACTTTCAGCCGATGAAAGCTGTGAACGAAGTGACTCAAGCTGTGTCTGAAGTTGTGATAACTGCTTTTCATCAGTACAAGTAGCTATCTGTGAATTTACGTCGTCAATCTGGCTATATAAGCTGCTGATATTCTGTGCTATCTCGTTAAGAGTTGCATTATATACGGAAAGTGCGTTTTGCCCCTCTGCTATTCTGGTATCATAATCGAATTTAGCAGAAAGTTTTGTCTCGCTTGCTTCTATCTGTGCCTGCCTGAGAGCAAGTTCAGCATCCTCTACAGCTTTTTGAAGTGAGTCACGGGCTTCGTTGATACTTTCCTGTGTTATAGTCATGATAACATCGCCCTTTTTGACGGACTGACCCTCAGTTATCATAACCTTGTCAACTACAAGTGCAACTGCTGAGGATTCTGACTGAGTTGATACACTTGTTGAGCCTATGCTTCCACCTCTGCTGCTTTTGCCGTTGGTCATTCCCCCCATACTCATTCCGCCCATTCCGCTCATGCCTCCGCCCATGCTCATCCCACCTGAGGGAGAAGAACTGCCGCTCTCTACAGAAGCAGAAACGCTGGTCGAAGTCAGAACAAGGTCATAGGTCTGTTCAAGAGAGTCAACGTTTACAGAAGCACTTTCTGTTACACCTGCGGTAACGTTGCCTCTTGATACGGTTACTTCTTTTGCAATCTCAGCTGCATTGCTCTGAGATGATTTCTGATAGACATTATATCCGAATAAAGCACCACCTGCAATTACAAGAGCTGTAGTACCTGCAATTATCATCTTCATATTAATCTTCCTTTCTTCTGCTGAAATCAGGAATACTTGACGGGTCAAAGCCCTCCGGCATTACACCGCCAAAATCAGGTCGTTCTGCGCTGGAACTGAAACTCTTAGTGTCAGAGCTTTTCTCGCTCTTGAAATCGGAGAAGTCAGAGCTTCTCATATTGCTATAATTGAAGTACACATTTACAGATTGACCACTGTAAAGTTCGGAGTTCTCGTCTGCTTCAACGGTAACATTAAACCTAACATCGGCAAGGCTTGTTGATGTTCCCTCAGCAATGGCTGTTATCTTTCCGTTTGATATACCTGATTCGGAGGAGTATATGATTACGGTGTCGCCTATGCTTACCTGTGTTACATCGTTCTGGTCGAGTTCAACTATGGTTTCATAGCTGCTCTCGTCAACATAGTACATAAATGGCATATTGACATTAACATTCCTGCCTTCCTGACAGTTGAGCGAATAGACTATTCCATCCTGCTTTGCACAGATATATCCCTCAGCAAGTTCTTCCCTGAAGATGCGAAGGTTTTCCTCTGCAGTATCATATTTTTTCTGCACTTCCGCAAGATCTTCTTCGATAGTTGAAAGGGTTATCTTATAATGATATTCTGCATTCTCATAAGAAGCGTTATTGGTATCCAGCTTGTTTTTAAGTTCAAGCTGGTCTTTGCTGTATGAGGCATTCAGCGAGTTATACTCTGAAAGGAGCTTGCTGATGTTGCTTTTTGCCTTTGAGAGTGTAGAATTAAGATTACTTATTTCTTTATTAAGTGAAGATAAAGTGTTTTGTGTTTCCTTTAACTCAGAACTGCATTCATTCAGCGTCTGTGAAAGTGATTTATAATCGCTTTCAGCAGATATGAAATCAGACTCTGCTTGTCTTAGATTTTCCTTCTGAGATTCGAATTCATCAAGAGCTGATTCATAAAGTGAAGTAAGCGGGTCGGTTTCTGCGTTACTGCCTTCTTCATCCAGGTTTGCTCTGTATGATGGCATTTTCATTTCTGTCATATCAAAGGCTTGTCCATCGCCTTTCATCATATCCTGTCCTGATGGTTGCCTGTCATCGAAAGTTGAGGTCTGATCCTCAAGCTTTGCAGATATGATGCTTACCAGAGTGATGTCTGAAGTATCTCTGTCAAGTGCATTTCCGAGATAACGTACGGTTCCCGCGGCAGCGTTATATTCCGATACAAGTTCGTTATATCTCTCGGCAGCGGATGCGTATCTTTCCTTTGCTGCATTAACTTCATTTTGAACAGAGTCTTTCGTTTCCTGTAGTCTGTCAGCCTGAGACTGCTTTTCACTGAGCTCAGATTGCTTTGCGGATATCTCATTTGGCGTATTGTTTATAGTATTGACAGCGTCCTGATATGAGTTATAGGCTTTTTTTAGTTCACTGTCAAGAGAATTCATATCATTTTCATAATCCTTCTGTGCGGTGCTTCCAAGCATCTGTTCAGACTCATAAAGGAGGTAAGCTTTATTCTTGTCTGTCTGATATGTCATTTTCTGTGAAAGCAAAGCACTTTTGGCACTCTGTAATTCATTGTTGAGTGTTTTTTCGGCTTTTATAAGACTGTCATCGGTTATCTGATATACAGGTGTACCAACTGTGACCTGGTCTCCGGCTTCAATAAGCAATGTTCCGACTGTCAGTTTTACTGCTGTGTTTTCAAGACCGAGAGAATCGCTCAGTTGTGATGATGTTATAGTACCGCCGGCACTAATGATACCGTCATCGGCTGATTTAGTCGATTTCTCTTCTGTATTATCGCTCAGAGCAGACTGAGCATGAGTTCTTGAACGCAGTGAAAGAATTCCTGCTGAACCTCCCGCCAGAATGACCATAGCGCATACAGCTGCTACAATACGTATTCGGCGGGATCTTGTATTTTCCTGTTTCATATTTTCCACATCCTTTTTGTGTACCGGATTTGATTTCCTGTTAATGATGATAACATATGTCACTAAATTCAGCCTAAATTTTATGTGAAGCCTTAATGAAAATATCGCGGGCATCTTTCACTTTGCTCACACAGAAAATTCAGCCTCGTTTCAGCATAATATGATATTATAATTATAAGCAAACATATCGTTACAGCGAAAGGACGGGATATTATGAAGCTGCTCATAGCAGAGGACGACACAAAGCTGCTTAAATCGCTTATCCATGTGTTTGAACACAATCGCTTTTCAGCTGATGGCGTTACAAACGGTGCGGACGCTTTTGAATATGCTAAAACCAATCAGTATGACGGCCTGATACTTGATGTGATGATGCCAGAGCTTGATGGATTGGAAGTACTGAAAAAACTTAGAAATTTAGGAATAAATACACCTGCAATGTTTCTCACTGCACGAACCGAGGTATATCAGCGAGTTGAGGGACTTGAAGCAGGCGCGGACGATTACCTTGCAAAGCCTTTTTCAACAGCAGAGCTTATTGCCAGAGTAAGAGCCATGCTGAGAAGAAAGGATAATTATGTACCTGATCTTCTGCAATGCTGTGGTATGCAGCTAAATCGTTCGACTTATGAATTATCCTGTGAAGATAGGATTCATCCACTAAGTGCTAAAGAATTTCAGATAGCGGAAGTTCTTATGGAGCATCATGGCACTATCATAACAACAGAACAGTTAGTTTCTCGTATATGGGGCTGGGACGCAGAAGTCGATACGAGCGTAGTCTGGGTACATATCTCAAATCTCCGTAAAAAGCTAAATGCTATAGGAGCAAAGGCAGAAATAAGGTTTATACGCAATGCAGGCTATATGCTGGAGGGATAAGCATGATAAAACGACTTCGTAAACGCTTTATCATTATTTGTACTATGTCATTTTTAGCTGTGTTCGTCATTATGATGATAGCCATTTATGTTACTAATACAATCCGTCAGAATCACAGACTTGATTTCATTGCTGACATTATTTCTGAAAACGATGGCAGTTTTCCAAAGCAAAGGAAAACTACTTTTTCATTTTCAAATTCGTTGCCTGATTTTATAAATAATGATACTCCGTTCACTACTCGATTCTATACTGTTTCGCTTGATGAAAATGGAGCTTATCAGAGCAGTAACAGGGAATATGTATCAGATATTTCCGATTCGGAAGCACAACATAGTGCTGAAGAAGTTCTAAAAAAGAAAAAAAGTCGCGGTTGGTACGGCGACTTCAGATATAAAGTGTATGAAAAGAATGGTACAAAGCAGATAGTTTTTATCAGTGGCAAAAATCATCGTTTTTCATCTAACGATTTCATGAACTCAACGGTAAAGATATTCGGTATCAGTAGTCTCGCTGTGCTGGCACTGATAATAATATTATCAAAGTTTGCTATGAAACCAGCTGCAGAAAGCTATCAAAAGCAAAAGCAGTTCGTTACAGATGCAAACCATGAGCTTAAAACTCCGCTTACTCTTATACTAACAAATATTGATATTGCTGAAGCTGAGTTAGGGCAAAATGAATGGCTCGATGATATACGAAGCGAAGGTGAGCGTATGAGTAAGCTCGTCAACCGCCTTGTAACACTTTCGCGTATGGACGAAGAAAAAGAATTCGAAAGATTCAACGAATTTGATCTTTCAAGTGCAATCAATGATTCAGTTTCAGAGTTTACCGAACTCGCTTCAATGTATGGTAAGAATCTTACAGCTGATATTGAAAAAGATATTAAATATCATGGCGTTGAGTCTGAAGTTCGTCAGCTTACTGCTATACTTCTAGACAATGCTGTAAAATATTGTGATGACGGAGGCAATATAAAGGCTGTATTAAGCCAGAAGAAGCATCCGACTCTTATTGTTACCAACAGCTGTAAGAATGTTGACAGTATTAAGCTTGATCGTCTGTTTGACCGTTTTTACCGTGAGGACACTGCTCGGACAGCTGGTTCTGGATTTGGTATAGGACTCTCAATCGCTCAGTCTATAACCGAACGCCATAAAGGGAATATAAAAGCTATTAAAACAGATGACGGAGTCATCGGATTTGTTGTAAAGCTGTAAGTGATTATTTCCTTTATAAGGGAGATTTAGAGGAATTGCGAGGTCGTTTATTTACTAAATCTCTATTATGCACTTTTGACATTTCCATTCCTTCATAGAGAGAACGCTGATGTATTGGCGTTCTCTTTTTTGTTGTCAGAAATGTTTGAATTGATAGTTCTTTTTCTTTGTTTTCCATAGTTTTTTCGGTTTGACATTAGAATCCTATCTGCTATTGCGTTCAAAGAGTTGCTGTGATATAATGATAGATGTGAGTGATCAATATGCCTTAGACGGTTACTGGCAAAGAAAAATAACTCAAGAAGATAATAGAGTTTCCAATACAGTGGGCGTAATAAGGGAAAATAGAAGTTTACTTAAAGGACATTTAAAGGTAATGGAAAACAAAGAGGACAGAAGAATTTATACACTTAGCAAGGAAGCTCCTGCCAAAGCAGTTCTTAAGATGAGTATACCGTTAATATTCGGCATGTTCATAATGGTTCTTTACAATCTGGTAGATACATACTTCATCGGGCTAACCAAAGATGATTATCAGATGGCGGCTGTAAATCTATCATACCCTGTAATGATGATCATTGTTGCAATATCGAATATGATCGGTACGGGAGCATCTTCATTTATTGCCCGTTGTCTCGGATCGAATGAAAAGGGAAAGGCGACACATACACTGACAGTTGCATTTATGCTAACTTTCTTAAACAGTATTTTTGTTATGGGTATCGGACTATGCTTTCTCCCTGCATTGGTTAGACTTCTTGGAGCAAAAGACAATACTTTCCTTTATACCAAGCAGTATGTTCAGGTGATACTGGCAGGCAGCTTTTTTACAATGGGAAGCTATACAACAGGATCGCTGCTGCGAAGCGAAGGATCTGTCAGATATTCGATGACGGGAATGATAGTTGGAACCATTATGAACATCATTCTTGATCCACTGTTTATTTTTACATTAAATATGCAGGTACGTGGAGCCGCTATTGCCACTATCATAAGTAATGCGGCAGGATTTGGGGTATCGGTACTATATTACTTTTGCGGAAAAACTCTGCTTCGTCCGTCGTTTAAACTTCTCCTGCCGACAAAAGAGATACTTTCTGAGATTTATTGGGTTGGAGTTCCTGCGTCCCTGGAAACACTTCTTACTTCTGCGGCATATACGGTTAATAATAAACTTGCAGTTAATTACAGTGAACTTACAGTAACGGCTATGGGTATAGCTCAGAAGGTGATGTCTCTCGGAAACTACGTATATCAAGGATTTGCTTCAGGCACACAGCCCATAATGGGCTATAATTACGGTGCAAGAAATGCGAACAGAATGCGTAAGGTATTGAAAGCAGGAGTTATTACAGTAACTGTGACAGAGCTCGTCCTTATGCTGATATACTGTATATTTGCTCCGATTCTGATTGATATATTCACTGATTCTGCTGAGGTTATAAGTATCGGCTCTCACGTTTTGCGTCGTATAATGTTTATACTTCCATTTGTCGGAACTGTATCCATGTGCCGAATGTCGTTCCAGGCAATGGGAAAACCGCAATATGCTTTCGGAATAACTCTGATACGTCAGCTTATTCTGTATATCCCGCTGCTGCTGTTGCTGAACCACAAATTCGGCTTTAATGGTATGCTGTGGGCTCAGCCTGTTACAGAAGCTATAATGATGGCGGTTTCACTTATATTACTTACAGGTGCCATCAGACGTATTCATGACAAGTAATACAATGCAATTTAGAAGAAGGAACCGGATGAAAAATGAATTTAGCAAATGAAAAACGTTCTGCTATGGAACTGATTAGGAGATATGTTTTATTTCTTGTTGGATTGTTTGTCGCTTCAATGGGTGTGGCATTCTCAACCAAAGCTGGGCTCGGAACATCTCCTGTTGCTTCTGTGCCATATTCTGTTTCACTTGTAAACGACAGGCTTTCTTTCGGCGGCTGGCTGAATCTTCTCAGCCTTATACAGATTATTATTCAGGTCGTTCTGATGAAAGGTAAATGCAATTATTTAGAAATATCTGTTCAGACTGTGCTTGCTTTTGTGTACGGATATCTTACTAACTTATCTGTCTGGCTTATAAGGAATATATGTGTAACATCATATACTGCTAGGTTTGCTTTTATGCTCCTGGGCTGTGCGATACTCGCATTAGGTATATGGATACAGCTCAAAGGAGCAGTCGCAATGCTTCCGGGAGAAGCAATGAACCGTGCAATCAGTAAAGTGAGCGGTTTCAGATATGAGAATGTCAAGATATTCTTTGATATCTTGTATATTACAGTTTCGTCGGTGATATGTCTTATCTTTATCGGAAAGCTCAAAGGAGTTCGGGAGGGGAGTATCATAGCGGCTGTACTAGTCGGAAGTATCATCAAGTTGTATAATAAAGCTTTCGACAAGTATTTTGTAAAACAAAAGTGATAAGCTCTGTAATTTTATACTAATCAGTTAATTTACCTTGACATCGTTTTTACACCGTGTTAGAATATTGATATGAATAAATACTGCCAACAGGAGGAATGATTATGGCAAACAACGGGACAAAAAATCCATATGCAGGCACACAGACTGAAAAGAATTTGAAAGCTGCATTTGCAGGAGAGTCTGAGGCAAGAAATAAGTACACTTACTTTGCTTCAAAAGCTAAAAAAGAAGGATTTGAGCAGATTGCAGCTCTGTTCCTGAAAACTGCAGACAACGAGAAGGAACACGCTAAACTCTGGTTCAAGGAACTCAACGGTATAGGATCGACTTCAGAAAATCTCAAGGCTGCTGCCGAAGGAGAGAACTACGAGTGGACAGATATGTATGAGGAATTTGCAAAAACAGCTGAAGCAGAGGGCTTTCCTGAGCTTGCTGCGAAGTTCAGAGGCGTTGCTGCTATTGAGAAGCATCATGAAGAACGCTATCGCGCACTTTTGAAGAATATAGAAATGCAGGAAGTATTCAAAAAGAGCTCAGTAAAGGTGTGGGAATGTCGTAACTGCGGACATATCGTAGTAGGAGAGCAGGCGCCCGAAGTTTGTCCGGTATGTGCTCATCCTCAGTCATATTTTGAGGTACACGCAGAAAATTATTGATTTATTGAATATATTGAAACCGCCGACGGGGTTAAGTTCTCCGTCGGCGGTATTTTAGTTTTCTTCGATAAATATTCCTGTCAGCTTCGGAACGTTGAAGCGTGAAGTGAAAAGTTCACATTTGCATAAGAATTCATAGAATACGTGACGTCCCTGTCCTGACAATGATTCGAAATTGCCCTGTCCCTTGGCTAGTATTACATCGGAAGTATCAAGTATCTCTTTAGCTTTTTCGGATAGCATTTCGAATACCGTGCCAGCAATGGCTTCGCCGTTGTCAATTATTTCAGCTACAGCGTCAAGGCCTATATATTCTGCGTCCTCGATAGTAGCGTCGTTTAGAACGTTGCCACCACGTACCATAGCTCTGACAGTGAGCTGCGGGAATTTCGTTCTAAGTTGCTCAAGCATAAGCTTGTCAAGAACTATCTCTCCACAGTTGTCGCAGATAAGTAGAAAAGTTCTGGCTTTTGCACATTCTTGCAGAAAAGAACTATACGTTCTTTTGTCATCTTCACGCATATCCGTGTCGTGAAAAAGTTCGAGGAACTTATCGTTGTCAACGCTGTTCATTGCTCCGAAGTCTATATAATTGCCTATCCGAGCCATAATAAGCGCACATGCAAGTGAGTCGTCGGCAGAGCTTATCTTGCGTCTCAGACTATCCTCCATTGATAGGACGAGATCATTGTATTGTTTTTTTATGACGCTATAATCTGCGGTTTTTCCGAAATGCTTGATATGGGCTTTGTTGAAAAGGTAAACCATATATGGACTTGTATCGGTCTCTTTTCGGTTGTCAAGAAGAGACTTTATCTCGGCAAGATATTCGGAATTATCGGTCTTGTT